>DAONZO010000039.1:0-8110 GCA_035406945.1 Bacillota bacterium
AATAGGCGCCGGAAAGTTCGGCGCGGCGGTCACCGAGGTTCTTTTAGGCGGCGGCCACGACATAACACTGATAGACGTTGACGAAGCGGTTATTCAAAAGATGAACAACCGCTTTGACATATTTACTCTTGCGGCCGACGCAAGGCGGGTGGACGTTTTGAAGGAAATAGGCATTAAGGACTACGATTTCCTCGTTACGGCCACATCGGACGATGAGCAGAATATGCTGATCTGCAAGATAGCAAAGAAGTTAGGATGCCGCAGGGGCATAGCCCGGGTGCGTTCCCCCGAGTATGTCGAACAGGTGGAATTTCTCAAGTCCGTCATGAATATCGACTACATCGTAAATCCCGATCTGGCCTGCGCTTCGGAGATATATAAGTATCTCATCGAGAAGTACAGTTTGAAAGACGGACACTATACCGCCGACGGGGTCACGATATTGGAGTGCGGCATAGAGCGCCTGCCCGGTCTTGCCGGCCTGCAGGTAAAGGATGCCGGGCCGAAGTTGGACGGCATACTGATAGCCGCGGTTTCCCGCGACGGGAAGATAATAGTTCCCAACGGAAACACAATGCTTGAGGAAAGCGACACATTGTACCTTGCGGGACTGGAAAAAACGGTCAACGCCATAAGCCGCAGCGTAAGGGATAAGAAAAAGTATACCGACATCAGGAGCGTCATGATAGCGGGAGGCGGAAAGACCGCTTACTTCCTTGCCGAGAAGCTATTGGAATTCGGCGTGAGCGTCAAAATTATCGAAGTCGACAGGGCGCGCTGCGAATACCTTTCCGATAAGTTGGACGGAGCCTTGGTGCTCAATGCCGACGCCACCGATACCGTGTTGCTTCAGGAGGAGAATTTGTCCGGCATGGACGCTTTTGTGGCGCTTACGGGCTTCGACGAGGAAAACATACTGCTTTCACTCATAGCAAAGCAGCACGGCGTTGTAGATGTGGTGACAAAGATAAGCCGAAAGAGTTATTCGCCTCTCACAGACACCCTCGGCGTAAGCATGATAATAAATCCGCTCGACATATGCGCCTCGGATATTCTCCGCTACACTCAGCGCGGAGATTTCCTCATATTCTCGCAGATAATACAGGGTCAGGCGGAGTTCATCGAAATCTACGCGGACAGCAGCATGGGAATCACCGAAAAGACTCTGGCCGCGCTCGATATACCCGAAGGGGTGCTTATAGCCGCCATACACAGAAAAGGGGAGATTATAATTCCCGGAGGCGCCACTAAAATACAGGAAGGCGACCGTGTGATTATTCTCTCGCTGCTTTCGAGCGTCCCCGAGCTCGAAACTTTAATTAAGAAAGGCAAAGGCTCCGTCTTTTAATGCTGCTTAACCGGAAGCCCGTAATCAAATTATTGTGTGCCGTTACGGCGATAGTGGGGGCGGCCATGCTGCTTCCTGTTATCGTTGCTCTCATATACAAAGAACATAGCTGTGCGCTTGCCTTTATCGCATGCATCCTGCCGATGATGGCGCTCGGTTTTTTGGCCGTGCGCTTTATTCCGGCCACCGACAGCGGCTCTCTAAGAATGAGAGACGGATTTTTCGTTGTCGGTTCATCGTGGCTCATCATGTCTTTTTTAGGCTCGCTGCCCTTTGTGATTTCGGGCGCGATTCCGAGCTATGCGGACGCGTTTTTCGAGACCGCCTCCGGCTTCACCACGACGGGTTCCACTATATTGACCGACATCGAAATTCTTCCGAGGTCCATGCTGTTTTGGAGGGCTTTTACGCACTGGATAGGCGGCATGGGCGTGCTCGTGCTGACTGTCGCGATACTTCCAATGCTCGGCATAGGCGGCGCGAAGCTGATGAGGGCCGAAACGACGGGCCCGACCATGGACAGGGTGAGCTTTTCGCTCAACGATACCGCGAAATCGCTATATAAAATATACATGGGAATAACCGTGATCGAGGTCGTGTTGCTCATGCTTTGCGGCTGCAGTCTTTTCGATGCCGTGACGCACAGCTTCGCTACGGTGGGAACGGGAGGATTTTCCTCGTATAACGCGAGTGTCGGCGCATTCGGCAACATTTGGGTGGAGATAGTTATATCGGTCTTCATGTTCGCCTGCGGCGTAAACTTCAACCTGTACCATGCACTGGTGAAAGGGGAGCGGGGAGCGCTGTTTCGGGATGCCGAGTTCAAAACCTACATGGGAATAGTTTCAGTTTCCGTAATACTTATTACTGTAATCCTGATCTTTTCCGGTTCCTACGCTTCGCCGGGCATGGCGCTTCGGGATTCTTTCTTTCAGGTCAATTCGATCATCACGACTACGGGATTTGCTACCGCGGATTTCGACCTCTGGCCCGTTCCGAGCAAGATTATAATATTTATTCTGATGCTTGTCGGCGGCTGCGCTTCGTCAACAGGCGGCGGCATCAAGGTCATAAGGGTGATATTATTCGGAAAGCTGATAGACAGGGGGCTGTTTCGCAGGCTGCACAGCAGCTCGGTGCGCCCTGTAAAGTTGGGCGGCAAGACTGTTTCCGCGGAAACCATGTCGGGAATAGCCGGTTTCATACTGCTGTATTTTGCGGTAGCCGCCGCGGGCACCATGCTTGTCAGCCTCGAAAAGGTTTCGATAGTGACTGCTCTCAGCACGGTTATAACCTGCCTTTCCAATGTCGGCCCGGGATTCGAGAGGGTAGGTCCCGTCTGCAATTTTTCCTTCTATTCGGCGCCGATAAAGGTGTTTTTAGGCGTGCTGATGATTGCCGGAAGACTGGAGCTCTACACCATAATACTGCTGCTAAGACCGGAGTTTTGGAATAAAAACAGATGATATGAAGATGAAATTCAGACCGATACTCAGAATAACGGGAATAGTTCTCTGCGCTCAGGCCGCGCTGCTCTTGCTGCCCGTATTGGCGTGCGTTTATTGGAACGAGCCGCTTTGTCTTCGCGCTTTTCTGATATCGTCCGGACTGAGCCTGTTGGTGGGGGCTCCTCTTTTTGTGCTTTTCGCAAGGAAAAGAGAAGCTCCGGGCATAAGGGAAGCTCTTGTCGCCATTCTGACGGTGTGGCTGGCTATAAGCCTTTCCGCGGCCTTGCCTTACTATTTAAGCGACAATCACGGCAGCATAGCTTCATCGCTTTTCGAATCGGTATCGGCTCTTACCACCACGGGTGCCACGGCTTTTGAAAGCATGGCCTTTCTTCCGAGATCTCTGAGCTTCTGGCGCTCTTTGTGCCAGTGGATCGGCGGGGTAGGGATACTTGTAACGCTTTCCCTGCTGCTCGGCGGTACCCATGGGAGTTCCACGCTCATGCGCCTCGAATCCCCGGGCATGGTCATGTACGAGAACACCGCCAGATACCAGGTGATCGCAAAGCGTCTTGTGGGTACCTACGCAATACTCAGCGCCTTGCAGTTTCTTTTGCTCCTTTTGGGCGGCTGCGGGCCTTTCGACTCCATGATAATAACTTTCTCGAGCTGCGCCACCGGAGGAGCGACATGCTATGCGCAAAGCCTGACGCAGTTCGGGGGCTATGTTCGCTTTATATCAGCCTTATTTATGATTTTAGCGTCTATAAATCTCACATTTTACTATAGCCTTTGGAAAAAAGAATTCAAAAAAATAGCCGCCGGCACGGAGCTGAGGCTGTTTTTGGGGCTTATAATCTGCGCCGGCATGGTCGTAAGCCTCGACCTTCTGATAAACCGCGTCTACGAAAGCTTCGGCGAAGCTCTGCGCTACGGCATGTTCCACACGGTTTCGTTTGCAAGCACCACCGGCCTTTATACGGCGGACTGCAGCTCATGGCCGAGTTTCAGCCGCATATTGCTCGGCCTTCTGACATTTACGGGCGGCTGCTCAGTATCGACCACGGGAGCTATAAAGATGTTCCGGCTGGCAATACTGATTAAGCTGCTAAAGCGCAGCTTCACCCTGCGCCTGCATCCTCTGGCGGTAAAGGGGGTAAAAATCGACGGCAAACCCGTAAGCCACAGCTTTGCCAATGCGGTGGTCGCGTTTTTCTTTACATATATCGCCGTTTACCTTTTGGGCGTCTTTGTAATATCCTTCGAGGCCCCGGATCTTCAGACGGCCTTTTTTGCCCCGGCCGCCCTGCTCAACAATGTGGGAAGCGGATTCGGAAGCATGGGGCTCGATGCCTGTTATGCAGGCTTCAGTCCCTTCATGAAGCTCTTCATGTGCCTGCTCATGCTTGCCGGACGTCTGGAGCTTTACGCCGTCATACTTCCGTTCACAAAATATTTCAGAAGCGAACACTGATTTTTCGTTGAGCCGGCTTTAATGGGGGCTCAGTTCCGCTCTCTTGCGTCCGAATCGGCGATATCAATTTTGCGGAAGGCTCCGAGCCCCACGGAAAGCTCTTCTATCTTGTAGTCGAGAGCTCCGGAAAAATCCACGGACTTTTCTTCTCCGGAAAAACGCATTCCTCTAAGACAGGCGGCCGCTTCCATAACGGAGCAGTCTTTGCCGTCCATGCTCGCGTTGCCTTCTTTATGATACCATTCTCTGAAACGATAGAGCTCTTCCGTAAAATCCTTCAAGCCGCGCTCTTCGTCCTGATTCCCGCAGTGTAAAAGCAGACGCTGTTGTATGGATTCGATTATGAAGAAGAGGTCGTCAAAGCCCTCGGGAAGCCCGCCGGAAAGCTCTTCCATATAGTTTCCCGCAAGCTCCGCCGCGCTTTCGGGCGACAGTCCGGACAGCGCCATGGCGAACCAGAAGCTCGGCTAACTGTTCAAAGTATTCCAGCTCACGAGGGTCGTCTATTTCCAAGGCATTGTAAAGTTCGGAAAGGGTCATCGCAGCCTCCTTAGCCCATCAAATCGACTACTTCTTTAAGCATTTCCCTTATCGGAAGCTCGTAGGGGCAGCGCTCTTCGCATACGCCGCAGCCTATCCATTCGTCCGGCTTTACCTTGAGCGTGGCATAGCGCGATTCCGCCCATTCCGACAGGCCGTATCTCTTCTTGTAGTTGGAAAACGTGAAGGTCAGGGGAATATTTATGCCCACCGTGCAGGGGGCGCAGTATCCGCAGCGGCGGCAGAAGCGGCGTCCGAGCTCGCTGCGTATTTCTTCCACCGCCCTAAGCTCTTCTTCGTTCAGCGGAGAATCGTACAGCAGAGCCTCAAAGTTTTTGTCTACTTCTTCCGGAGAACCCATGCCGGGTATAACTATGTCTATGGCCTGCGAATTTGCAACGTAGCGCAGCGCAAGCCTGTAATCTTCTATGTTTCCGCCGGCCAGGGGCTTCATGGCTATGGTGAAGATTCCTCTTTTGCGGCAGTCCGACAGCAGTTCCTCGCCCTGGTTTTCCACTATGCTGTACGGGAACATAAAGCTTTCCATTTTGTCGCCATGGGCGGCGAGCAGCGCTTCGGCGGTCTCTTCCTTATGGCTTGTAAAGCCGATGTGACCTATCTTTCCCTCGTTTTTTGCTTCAAGAAGGGCGCGGTAGGCCCCGTTTTCCTCGAAAACCCTGTCTACATCGGCCGCGTCTATGTTGTGTATCTGGTACAGGTCTATGTAGTCCGTCCTAAGGTTTTTAAGGCTGATATCTATGTCTTTGGCCATGCCCTCGTAATCTCTGGCCATGCTCTTGCTTGCCAGTATAAACTTGTCGCGGCGTCCTTTTAAGGCGGCTCCGATGTATTCTTCGGACACCGTGTAACCTCTTGCGGTGTCTATATAGCTGAGGCCGTATTTTTCGAGCCTGTCTACGAGCGTCACCGTGTTTTGTGCGTCGGCCCTTTGAAGCGGTATGCCTCCCAGACCTAAAAAGGCCGTCGTAAGGCCCGTATTTCCGAGCGTAACTGTCTTCATTCTGCTTCCTCCCGTAAATAAATCAATCTCTATTAAACGATTATACATCCTGTACGGCTTTATTTCAAAATATATATCTTTCGCTTTAAAAGAAAATGTGGAGAGGGGGTAGAACGTTTCGTCAAGAATAATAAAAAATTGCGGAAAAAAGTCACAAAAACCTTGACAATACGCGCAGTTAATGATATTTTATCAAAGCAATCAAGCAGAAGTCATCCGCTTCTCACCCGGCGGCATCGCCAGCTCGGGTCGATAACGACTCCTTTATGGAGTTTTCGTGCGGAGCTTGTGCGTCCGCTCTTTTTATTTTCAGGAGGTATAAAGCAATTAGCAAGGGAAGCCTTATCAACGAAGAAATTCGCGCAAAGGAAGTCCGTCTGATCGATCCCGACGGTCAGCAGCTGGGCATAGTAAGCATACGCGATGCGTTAGCCAAAGCTGCCGAGTACAACATGGATCTGGTGAACATAGCACCTAACGCGGCTCCGCCCGTCTGCCGCATAATGGACTACGGAAAGTACCGTTATGAGCAGCAGAAGAGGGAAAAAGAGGCGAAAAAGAAACAGAAGACAATGGATGTCAAGGAGATACGTCTCGGAATATTTACCGAGATGCACGATCTCGAAACCAAGGCCGTTACTGCCGGAAAGTTTCTTCAGGCCGGCGACAAGGTCAGGGTTAACATGCGCCTGCGCGGACGTGAAATGGGATACGTCGACAAGGGCAAAGAGTCCATGATTAAATTCAGCGAGATGCTTTCCGAGCTTGGCAACATAGAAAAGAACCCCATCTTAGAGGGCCGCAATATGTCTATGACCATAACCCCCAAAACGGAAAAGGAAAAGGCAGCAATGGCGAGTAAACTGGCAGCCGAGGCCGAAGCCGCGGCCGCGCAGCGCAAAGACGCCGACGAGTAAACTTGCAGGAGGAAGTATTTCAAATGGCAAAAAACAAGATGAAGTCCCACAGAGGGGCGATGAAGAGATTCAAGCTCACCGGAACCGGTAAGGTTAAGAGACATAAGGCGTTCAAGAGCCATAAGGCGACGTCCAAAACACCCAAGAGAAAGATGGCTCTCCGTCAGTCCACCATACTGGGTCGCGCTGACCATAAGAGAATCAAGAGCGTATTATACGGAAGGTAGGAGGCAGCTGAAATGGCAAGAGTAAAGAACGGTGTCAGTGCACACAGAAGACATAAGAAGATTTTAAAATTAGCTAAGGGCTTTTACGGCGCCAGGCACAGGATTTTTTCCGCGGCCAACCCCGCCGTAAGAAGGTCTCTGCGCTCCGCTCAGATGGGCAGGAAGCTCAGGAAGAGAGATTTCAGAAAGCTCTGGATCACCAGAATCAACGCGGCAGCCAGAATGAACGGAATATCGTACAGCAGGTTCATGGACGGCCTTAAGAAGGCCGGAGTACAGGTCAACAGGAAGATGCTCTCCGAAATGGCCATCTATTCTCCCGCCGACTTCAGCAAGCTTGTGGAAGTGGCAAGAGAAGGTCTCAGATAGTCTGAAATAAGCGAAATGGGCCGGGAAGTCAGTTTCCCGGCTTTATTCCTTTACAAGGATGCGGGGGCTTTCCCCGGGGAGAAAAGCCTCGGAAAACAAAAAAGAACAAAAATAAAAACATTTGTTTACAAACACCGATTTTTGCTGTATAATATACGCAGCAAAAGTTTTATCCAGGCAGGCGTGAAAGGAGTCTAAAATGGCGAAGCAGACAGAAAGGGAAAATCGCATACTCGAATACATGAGAGATATGATAGCCAAAAACGGTTATCCGCCTACTGTTAGAGAGATATGCGCCGCTCTCGGCATACGTTCCACTTCTACGGTACACAAGGCCATGAATTCGCTTGCCGAAAAGGGTTTCATACGCAAAGACTCCAACAGGAGGCGGGCGGTGGAGGTGCTCGCGCCGGACGGCGCGTCCGCGCAGACGGCGGAAGCCAACGTGGCTTCGGACAGAATAGATGTGGTCGAAGTGCCGCTCGTCGGGCGCATAGCCGCAGGCAGTCCCATATTAGCCGAGCAGAACATAGAAGACTTTTTCCCGGTTCCGGCAAGGTTTATCGGACGCGGAACCAATTTCATGCTCACCGTTCGCGGAGACAGCATGATAGAAGCCGGAATATTCGACGGGGATTACATACTCGTGGAAGAGAGCCGCAGCGCAAACAACGGGGAAATAGTCGTGGCCATGATAGACGGCTTCGAAAGCGAGGCCACTGTCAAGACATTCTATAAGGAAAATGGTCACATACGCCTGCAGCCC
>DAONZO010000040.1:0-7886 GCA_035406945.1 Bacillota bacterium
GACTGGGGCGGTCGCCTCCTAAAGAGTAACGGAGGCGCCCAAAGGTTCCCTCAGTGCGGTTGGAAATCGCGCTAAGAGTGTAAAGGCAGAAGGGAGCTTGACTGCAAGAGCAACAACTCGAGCAGGGACGAAAGTCGGGCTTAGTGACCCGGTGGTTCCGAGTGGAAGGGCCATCGCTCAACGGATAAAAGCTACTCTGGGGATAACAGGCTGATACCCCCCAAGAGTCCACATCGACGGGGGTGTTTGGCACCTCGATGTCGGCTCGTCTCATCCTGGGGCTGAAGTAGGTCCCAAGGGTTGGGCTGTTCGCCCATTAAAGAGGTACGCGAGCTGGGTTCAGAACGTCGTGAGACAGTTCGGTCCCTATCCGCTGTGGGCGTCGGAAATTTGAGTGGAGCTGTCCTTAGTACGAGAGGACCGGGATGGACATAGCTCTGGTGTACCGGTTGTCATGCCAATGGCACCGCCGGGTAGCTACCTATGGAAAGGATAAGCGCTGAAAGCATCTAAGTGCGAAGCCCCCCACAAGATAAGATTTCCCGTCTTTAAGACTAAGACCCGTGGGAGACTACCACGTTGATAGGTCGGAGGTGTAAGCGTCGCGAGGCGTTGAGCTGACCGATACTAATAGGTCGAGCACTTGACCAGAAGGTTTTCTACGCATTGTTTAGTTTTGAGGGTACATGCCTTCATATTAGAACTGGCGATTATATCGTAGGGGTTACACCTGTTCCCATCCCGAACACAGCAGTTAAGCCCTTCAGAGCCGATGATACTTGGCGGGAAGCTGCCCGGGAAAGTAGGACGTCGCCGGTTTTTTTATTGCAAAAAACCGCGCTTTCCGCATATCTTGTTTGAAAATTATGCTTATGCTATAATTAAACGTCAAGGAGGGCGCCAAATGGAAAGCAACGCCAAAAAAATACTCATAATAGAAGACGAAAAGGCGATTTCGGACATAATAAAGTTCAACCTCATCAAAGAAGGCTATCTGGTAGAAACGGCCTTCGACGGTCAGGACGGACTCGAAAAAGCCGTAAGCGGAGACTGCGACCTCGTATTGCTGGACATAATGCTTCCCGTAATAGGAGGCTTCGAAGTCTGCAAAAAGATACGAGAAAGCAGCAACGTTCCCGTGCTCATGCTCACCGCCAAGGAAGAAGAAGTCGATAAAGTGATGGGTCTTGAACTCGGCGCGGACGACTACATAACAAAGCCCTTCGGCATGAGAGAACTCATAGCCAGAATCAAGGCCAACATTCGTAGAAGCTCACACTCGGGCGGCCAGGGCCCGGAACCCGGAGAAGTCAGAAGCTTCGGCAGTCTGGAGATAGACATGGGCCGCTACGAAGTCCGCAAAAACGGCGAAGTTCTGGAGCTTACCCTGCGCGAACTCGAGCTGCTCAAATACCTGGCCGAAAGGGAAGACAAAGTCTTTTCCAGAGAGCAGCTTTTGGAGGAAGTCTGGGGCTACTAATACTACGGCGATATAAGAACCGTAGACGTCACCGTAAGACGGCTGCGCGAAAAACTGGAAGACGACCCCGCCAATCCGGGCTTCATAATGACAAAGCGCGGCATAGGATATTACTTTAGGAGAGCTTAGACCATGGTTCCCGCCGGTCGCAGCAGTGTTCGCTGGAGAATAGTTCTGGTCTATTTCATGCTGGTCTTCATAGCCATGACCATAGTTTCCGTATTCCTTATGGGACGCATGGAAGAGTACCAGTTCGCCTCGCTGCGCGGCAACATAAGCAAAACCGTGAACGAAAGCAACTTGCTCAGTTCGCTCGGCAGATACAAAGACCTTTCCGAATCATCCGCCGACATACAGAAAATGCTCAACGAAAGCTGGGGCGTCGGCTTTTCCGAAGAGCTTTCCGTAGTCGACAGGAGGCTGCGCATATGCGCCAGCACCAACGGCAGCCTCGTAGGGAGAAACGCCGCGGACATCTTCGACACCGACATAATAATAAAAACCCTCATGAGCGGCGGCAGCGCGGAAGCCGACGGGCTCACCTCCGACGGAATACCCGTAAAAGGCCTCTGCTACGCTATAAGCTCGGACGAGGCGATAAACGGAGTGGTCTACGTGCGCTCCGACCTCACCGGCATAAACAATTTCCTTGCAAGGAGCAAGGCCATATTCATACAGGGCATAGCTATTGCCCTGGTCGTCACCGTGCTGCTCGGCTTCATCCTGGCCAGAAGCATAACCGACCCCATAAATTCCGTCACCGAAACCGTTCAGAAGATGTCGCAGGGCGACTTTTCCACGGAAGTATCCGTAAAATCGAACGACGAAATAGGCCAGCTTGCCGAAATGTTCAACCTGCTTCGGCAAAAGCTGGACTTTACCCTTACCGAGATATCCAACGAGAAGAACAAGCTGGGCACCATACTCCAATACATGGCGGACGGCCTGGTGGCAATAGACCTTTCCGGAAACCTGATGCACATAAACCCCTCCGCCCGCGCCATGCTTCACATAGACGTAAACGCGGACATAAGCGGCGTATCCTACGACGAAATAATGGGCAGCCTTTCCGAGAACCTATCCCTTGCCCGCATCATGGAAAACTGCGGAGACGACGGCGGTCAGGACATATTCCGCTACGGAGCGGCGATAATAGCCCTGCGCTACGACCACTTCAAAGACGAAGACGGCACGGACATAGGCATCATAATAATAATGCAGGACATCACCGAGCGCCAGAAGCTGGAGGACATGCAGACGGACTTTGTCGCCAACGTATCGCACGAGCTCAAGACCCCCCTCACCACCATAAAGAGCTACGCCGAGACCCTGCTGGACGGAGCCGTTACAGACGCGAACACCCGGGACAGCTTTTTGGAAATTATAAACAACGAGGCCGACCGCATGACACGCCTCGTAAAAGACCTGCTTCAGCTCTCCAGGCTGGATCACCGGCAGGAGCGCATGGACATGCAGGAAGGCAACATAGTGGCTCTTGCGAACGCGGTAATCAATAAGATGAAGCTTGTTGCGGCGACCAGAAACCAGACCATAGAAAGCGACTTCGACCGCGGCGCCGACATACGCGTAATATTCGACAACGACATGATGGAGCAGGTGCTCCAGAACATAATATCCAACTCCGTTAAATACACTCCGGACGGAGGGCTTATAAAAGTGAGCATAGACAAGTCCCGAGGCAGCGCAAGGATACGGATTGCCGACAACGGCATAGGCATAGACCAGGACTCTCTTCCGCGCATATTCGAGCGCTTCTACCGGGTGGACAAGGCGCGTTCGCGCAACATGGCCAGCACGGGGCTGGGCCTTGCGATAAGCAAGCAGATCGCCGAAGAACACGGCGGCAGAATAAGGGCGGAGAGCAAAGCAGGAAAAGGCACGGTAATAACACTTACTCTGCCTCTTGCGAATCAGGGCTCGGCCGACAGAAAGAATTAGATGAGAAAAAAGACGGACACAGGCAGCTACATATACACCCCCGACGCGGTTTTTCGCGGAGACGTGCTCGAGAAGAAGGCGACGGATATTTCCGATCGCCGTAAGTCTCTTAGAGAGGCCGGAGCGAAAAACAAGGCTCAGCTTGCAGAGGCCGGCAAGCGCAAGACCCGAAGGCGGCTCCTGGCTCTCTTCGTCTTTCTCGTGCTCTGCGGCACGATATGGGCCTTGGGCAAGTCTCTGCTGAACATGAGCGCCCTTAACGCCGAGCTGGACCGGAAAAAAGCGGAGCTGGAGGCATTGGAGCGCGAGATAGAAAAGGGCCGCGACACTCTGGAGCAGGTCAATTCCGACGAATACATAGAACAGAAGGCGCGCTCCGAGCTGAGAATGATAAAAGAAGGCGAAATCCTTTACATAGTTGAAAAAGACCCCGAGAAACCCGCAGATAAACCCGAATACGCGCCGGAAGGCGGAGGCGAAGAACTTGACTGACAGGTTATCGATAGAAGAAGCTGTTGTGGTTGAGGGCAGGGACGACAGGGCCGCCGTGGAGCTTGCCGTTGACGCGGCCGTAATAGAGACCCACGGCTTCGGAATATCCGCGGAAAAATGGGCCGAGCTGGAGGGCGCGTACCGGCGCTGCGGTCTCATAATATTTACCGACCCGGATTTTTCCGGAGAAAAGATAAGGCTGCGCTTAACGGAACGCTTTCCCGATGCAAAGCAGGCTTTTCTTCCTCAGGCGGAAGCCGAAAAAGACGGGGACATAGGCATAGAAAACGCGAGCCCCGAGGCGATAAGAACAGCCCTTAAAGCGGCAAGAGCCGCCGTCCGCGGCAAAAAAGGCGAATTTTGCGGCGCCGACCTTAAGGCCCTGAACGGTTCAGAGGGAGCGTCGGAGCTCAGAAAAAAATTAGGGGCGGAGCTTGGCATAGGCGGCGGCAACGCCGCGGCCTTTCTTAAAAAGCTCAACAGGCTCGGAGTAACGAGAGAGGAATTTGAGGCTGCATGCCGAAAGTGCGGTATTTAACAAAGAAATACGGGTTTCGCGCGGCCAGGGCCTTAGGACAGAACTTCCTTGCGGACGAAGGCATAGAGGCCGCGATAATAGAGAGTCTCGGCTGCACAAAAGACGATACCGTGGTGGAGATAGGCCCCGGCGTCGGCAGCCTCACCGCCCTTGCCGCGGAAAAGGCCGGCAGGGTGGTGGCGATAGAGCTGGACGAAAGGCTGCTGCCCATACTCGCGGAAAGCCTTGCGGCCCATCCCAACGCGGAAGTGCTGCACGCCGACGTGCTCAAAACCGACATAGGCGCGCTAGCGGAAAATCCGATAATATTAGGCAACATACCTTATTATATAAGCACACCCATAATAATGAAGCTCATAGAAGACGAGCTGCGCCTTAAGTCGGCCAGCCTTATGCTCCAAAAAGAGGTCGCGGAAAAGCTTGCAGCCGCCCCCTCTTCCGAAGGCTACGGGGTACTTGCGGTCATAGTTCAATACTTCTTCGACATAGAGAACATCGCCGACGCGCCGCCGGAGGCCTTCATACCGCCCCCAAAGGTCAGCTCGAGGGTCGTCAAGCTGATTCCAAGCGATGAAAGACGTTCGGCCTTGAACTCCCGCGAGGACTTTTTCGCCATAGTAAAGCAGGCTTTTTCCAAGAGGCGCAAGACCCTTGCAAACTCTCTCGCGGGTCTTTGCGGCATGGAAAAGCCCGCGCTCGGCGCCTGGCTTTCGGAGAACGGCATAGAAGCCTCGAGGCGCCCCGAAACCTTAAGTCCGGCCGAGTTTGCAAAGCTGTCCAACAGCATGGCAAAGTTACGATAAGCGCGCGGCGCCAAAACAAGATTTCATTTATACCACATCAATAAACATATATTCAATCGCAGCAAGGAGGATTTGCAATGAGTACAGCTATCGCAACCAAACACGCTCCCGGAGCGGTAGGGCCTTACGTCCAGGGCAGGAAGACAGAGCATTTGGTGTTCACATCGGGTCAGCTCGGCCTGATTCCCGAGACCGGAGAATATGCCGGTCCGGACGTGGAGTCACAGGCCAGACAGGCGCTCAAAAACGTTCAGGCCATACTGGAAGCCGCCGGAAGCTCTATGGATAAAGTACTTAAGACAATAGTTTATCTTACGGACATGGCGGACTTTGCCAAGGTAAACGCGATATACGCCGAATTTTTTAAGGAAGGCTGTCTGCCCGCAAGGACCTGCTTTGCCTGCGTGGGTCTTCCCAAGGGCGGATTAATTGAAGTTGAGGCAATAGCGGAGATATAAAATATGCTCGACATTAAATTTTTACGCAACAATCCCGAACTTGTAAAAGCCAATATAAAGAAGAAGTTTCAGGACGAAAAACTCCCCCTCGTAGACGAAGTGATACGCATGGACGAAGAAGTGCGCGCCGCAAAGACGCGCGGAGACGAGCTTCGCGCCGAGCGCAACACTCTCAGCCGCAAAATAGGCGGCCTCATGAAAGAGGGTAAAAAAGAAGAAGCCGAGGTCGTAAAGAAGCAGGTCGCGGCCGACGCCGCGGAGCTTGCGGCTTTGGAACTGCGCGAGGCCGAGCTCGGCGAAGAGATAAGAGCCAGAATGATGGTGATTCCGCAGATGATAGGAGACGAGGTCCCCATAGGAAGGGACGACTCCGAAAACGTGGAGCGCAAGCGCTACGGCGAGCCGGTGGTCCCCGAGTGGGAAGTCCCCTACCATATAGACATTATGGAAGCCTTCAACGGCATAGACCTGGACAGCGCGAGGCGCACCAGCGGCAACGGCTTTTATTACCTGCGCGGAGACATCGCAAGGCTTCACAGCGGCATACTCAGCTATGCCCGCGACTTTATGATAGACAAGGGTTTTGAGTATTTTATACCCCCCTTCATGATACACGCGGACGTGGTGAAGGGCGTAATGAGCTTTGCCGAAATGGAAAACATGATGTACAAGATAGAAGGCGAAGACCTCTATCTTATAGGCACCTCCGAGCATTCCATGGTCGGGCGCTACATAGACCGCATCCTGGACCGCGAGGAGCTTCCTCAGGCCCTCACCAGCTACAGCCCCTGCTTCAGAAAGGAAGTGGGCGCTCACGGCATAGAAGAGCGCGGCGTCTACCGCATACATCAGTTTGAAAAACAGGAGATGGTGGTGGTCTGCGAGCCGGAGGATTCTCCGGCCTGGTTCGAAACACTCTGGGAAAACGCCGTGGAATTCTTCCGCACCCTGGACATACCCGTGCGCACCCTCGAATGCTGCTCGGGAGACCTTGCCGACCTCAAGGTGAGAAGCCTCGACGTGGAGGCCTGGAGCCCCCGTCAGCAGAAATATTTCGAAGTGGGAAGCTGTTCCAATTTAGGCGACGCTCAGGCAAGGCGCCTCGGCATCAGAGTTCGCGACAGGGAAAGAGGCAATTACCTGCCTCATACCCTCAACAATACCGTGGTCGCTCCGCCCAGAATGCTCATAGCATTTTTGGAAAACAACTACCGCCCCGACGGCAGCGTGCTCATACCTAAGGCCCTGCGCCCCTACATGGGAGGACGGGAAAAACTGAAAAAATAGCCGTAGAGCGCAAAGCGCAATGCGGCGTAACATGCAGGACGGAACGGGATTTACATCAGCTGCGCGCTGTGCAGCGCCGCGTATATCCCGTTCTTTTCAATTAATTCCTCGTGGCTGCCGGCTTCCGCTATGCGGCCCTTGTCTATCACCGCTATCGTGTCGGCGTCCTTTATCGTAGACAGCCTGTGAGCCACTACTACGGTGGTGCGGCCCACGGCGAGCTCCTTAAGGGAAGCCTGAATAAGGCGCTCCGTTGCGTTGTCCAGAGCCGAGGTCGCCTCGTCCAGTATCAGTATGGGCGGGTTTTTAAGAAAGACCCTCGCTATGGAAAGCCTCTGCTTCTGGCCTCCGGAAAGCCTTACGCCGCGTTCGCCTATCACGGTTTCGTAGCCCTCCGGCATCTCCATTATATCGTCGTGTATATCGGCCCTTTGTGCGGCCTCGACAACTTCCGAAAAGTCGGCGTCCGGGCGTCCGTAGAGTATGTTCTCCTTTACGGAGGCGTTAAACAGATGGACATCCTGCTGCACTATGCCTATCTGCCTCCTTAAGCTCTTTAGAGTTATATCCCTTATATCCCTGCCGTCCAGCAGTATTTGGCCGGAAGTGACGCCGTAGAAATGCGGTATCAGATGGCATATGGTGGTCTTTCCGCCTCCGGAGGGGCCGACCAGGGCCATGGTTTTCCCTTTGGGAATAATCAGGTTCAAATCCGAAAGCACCTCGTTGTCGGGGCTGTACGCGCAGCTCACATTCTTAAACTCTATGCGGCCTTCGGCTCTTTCTATATCCACGGCTCCTTCCGCGTCCTTTTCCGGCTCCAGCTCCATAATCTGAACGAAGCGCTCAAAGCCGGTCACCCCCTCCTC
>DAONZO010000041.1:0-7826 GCA_035406945.1 Bacillota bacterium
ATAACGGGGCAGCCTATCCCGGGCGAGCCGTCAATGACGGCCAGCTCGGCATCGATCGCTGCCGACTTCATTTGCTTTTTCACCTCCGTGACAAGCAGTCCGGAGGTGCCGCTGCCCATTTTGAGCTGCGCCGTGGAAAAAACCTTTTCCGCGTCGGAATAAAGAGTCAGTTCGCCGTCTACCGAAGGCATCATCTCTATCGCCTTTACGGGGCAAACATACTCACAGACAGCGCATCCTTCGCAAGCGAAAGGATCCACCCTGTATTTCTCGTCTGTTAAAATGGCATCGAAGCGGCAGTTCTGCCGGCATAGATCGCATTGAATGCACAGCTCCGGGTCTATCCTTGCTTTCGCCAGGCCGTAATAGTCGGATTTCTCCGGCTTTGCACGCCAATCGCTTATGAGGTGCAGGTTTGGCGCATCCACATCGCAATCCGCGTATGCCCCGGCATCGGCAAGCCTTATAAACGCGCTTGCTATCGTCGTCTTTCCCGTGCCGCCTTTGCCGCTAAGGATCAGCAGCTGTTTCATTTCCGCACCTCCTTTGTCAGCGTGTCGAGCAGAGAGGAAAACAGTTGCCGGTACTTTTCGTTTTTTTCGACCGCGATTTCCGCATTCGAATTCAGAGTTCCAAGCTCACTGTCGAACGGGATTCGGGCTAAAATGTCAATGTTGTTCTCCAAACAAAACCTCTCCGCCGGGTTTTCTTCTTCCAGGCATTTATTAAGAAGCACGCCGAAGGGCTTGTCGAACAGCTTGACCAGCTCGTACACCATATTGAGGTTATGCACGCCGAAGAGCGTGGGTTCGGCCACCAATATGCAATAATCCGCGTCTTTTATGCTCTCCATTACTATGCAGGCGCTTCCGGGAGGGCAGTCGATGACGGTCAGTTTATTTGCCTGCAGATTTTCTTCGGAAAGCAGGTTTTTGATTATGGGAACGCCCGTAGCCTCGCCGGTGTTTAATATTCCCGTGTATATCGACACCCCGCCGGAGCTGCCCTTTTGAACTTTGCCGATAGCTCTGTCTTTTTCCGTCAGCGCTTTTTCGGGGCAGACCAAAACACAGCCGCCGCAGGAATGGCAGACTTCTTCAAAGACGATCAAGCGGTCTTTAATATGTGCAAGGGCATTGAATCTGCAAAAATCAACACATTTACGGCAGGCATTGCATAATTCGGGCTTCGGCTGCGGGATTTTTACATATACTTTTTCCTCTTGAATTTCTTCGGGCTTAAAAAACAAATGTCCGTTCGGTTCTTCCACGTCGCAGTCTATGTATGTGGATGTTTTCGCTGCCGCGGCCAAATTCACCGCCACCAGTGTTTTACCCGTGCCGCCCTTGCCGCTCAGTACGGCAATGTTCATGCTATTTGCCTCCGCGTCCGTGAAAGCCGGCATGGATTTCATCCAGTAAAGACAGCTTGCCGGCAACAAAGGCATCGATATTTTCTTTAGCCGAAGCGCTTGTAGTCTTATAAATTTTGATTCCGGCGGATTTCAGCACATCGGCGGCATTTTCACCCAGGCGGGGAGTGAGCAGAGCGCTTGCTTTGCTGTCAACTATTGCCTGCGCGGCTTTAATCCCGGCGCCGCCCGTGCTTGCCGCCGCGCTGTTGTCAATAAATACACTTTCATTGCTTTCTACGTCATAAACAAGAAAACAGGGGGTGCGACCAAAGGATGCGCACACATTCGATTCCAATCTTTTCTCGTCTACGGGAATTGCTATTTTCATAATAATCCTCCATTCTGATTTTGTTCAATTGCTTTAGATGCTCACATCCGGATTGCAGTGATGAAGCACATTACTTCTTCCAAATATGTGATTAAGCATCTGTATCCGCGTTATCCATAAAGCGCCGGCCGCGTCTATTCCTGCGGCAGCCCCTGCCGCAAGCGTTCCCGGATCCTTCGCAAAGCCGGTATTCGCCGCCCTCAATCAAAAGCAGCTTGCCGTTTACCAAGGATTCGGCCAGTTTTTTTCGGGCTTCTATGTAAATGCCCTGGACGGTGCTACGGGCAATGTTCATTTGCCCGGCGCACTCTTCCTGAGTAAAGCCTTCCAAGTCGATAAGCCTTATGGCTTCATACTCGTCCACGGTCATGTTTATACGCTTTTCCGGGTCGGCAGGGGAGTCGAGGGGCCCGAAGCGACTGTTTTCGGGCAGACAGCAAACTCTTCTCCGCCTTACAGGTCTCGCCATATCCATCACCTCCATATTAAATCGGAAACAAACGGAGCGTCCCCCGCTTATCCCCGATTCCCATCACAGATTCTCCAATTGCTCATCGATAAGTTTGAGCCGGTCTTCCAGCATGCTTTTCTGTTCCTGAAGCAGATCTTTTTGTGTTTTCGAGGATGTCCGATTAAACCAAAAACCCCTTCCGGCACCGCGGCCGAAGCCGCGTCTGCAAGCAAGCCCAAGACCCAATCCCATTCCGGCGCCGCCTCTGCGATTTTCCGCGTCAGCGCCTGTGCAAGATCCTAAACCTCTTCCGGTCATTGATCCTTTACCCATAGGGCCGGTTCCGTCTCTTCTCGGCATGGTATTCACCTCCTTTGAAGTTTATGACATATGCCACTAACCCTATTATAGCGTGTTTATGGCATATGTCAATAACCTCTCGGATAATTTCACAAGAAATTCAAAAAGACCGCCTCCGGGCAATTTGAGCCCGGGGGCGGTCAATAATACCGCAGCCGTTTCATATTCGGAAACAGCGCTTATATTCCCGGCTGTGCAATCTAATCAAACCAGCGTCCCTTAATAAGGTCTTTGGCGTCGCGGGTCAAAGGAATCAAATCGCTTCTGTCCAGATACGAGATGTCGAACTTGCGGTTCAGCGCCGCAAAATGCTTTACTCCAAAAGCGATCTTGTTCAAATAAGAGAATACTCCTACGGCGCCCAAAGAAAACCCGGATGCTTCCTTACCGTATATGGCTTTTAAATCCGCGAGGTCGCCGAATATTTCGTCTACGGTGTTGCCGTACTTTTTCAGGTTCTTGGGTATATCACCTTCTTTTATTCTTTGCCCGATGTTCTTGCCGGCCATGGCCGCCGCCATGGAAGCACGGCATAGTCCTATCGCGGTGACGTGACCGTTTCCGAGGGCAAGCGACTTAAAGACCTGGTCTTCGGAGCTGAATCCCCCGGTCATGCTGATGGCGGGTATATAATGCCCTTCGGCTTTCAGCCTTTCAACAATGGTGCAAATCGCGTCTTCCATCAGTATTGTAGGCAGACTCCATTCGTTCATCATCTTGTTCGGGCTGTATCCGCTGCCTCCGCCCGCGCCGTCAAAGGTAATCATGTCGACCCGGGCCTTGCTTCCGATCATTATGACTCTTTCCAAATCTTTTCTGTCGTATCCGGCCATCTTCAAATAGAAGTTTTTAACGCCCATCGCTCTTAACTGCTCAATTCTGCCGGTCAGGTATTCCTCATCCCATAGAGGCAGGCGTGCGTATGAATAGAAGTTCGGGCAAATACCGTCTTCTTCTTTCCTGATGATTTCAGGATCCGTCGGGTCGGGGAATACCAATGCCCCCGTTTTTTGTTTTTCCAAGGCCTGCTTTCTGTCTTTTAGCCTGCGGGCCGGCTGCGTGCCTTTTGCGGCTTGTCCGAACTTAAATTCTATTGCGTCTGCGTTGTGCTCTCTTATTGCATATTCGGGAACCCCCAGCATGTCGTCCTCAACATTGCACTGCAATACAATCTGCCCGTATCCGCGATAGTATTTACGGAAGGAATCCAACATGGCACCGAGGGCTTTGAACTCAACAACCCTGCCGTTTTCAATCTTTAAATCGGGGTCCTTGTCTCTGGCCTCCTCGCCGATTACACATGTTACTCCCGCCATGGCCGCTCCGCCGAAGTAATCTTCCCAGTTCAGTTTAATAAGGGCGGGCAAAATGACGGGCATCGCCAATTTGACAGGATTAAATCTCCCGTATTCTCTTTCCAGCTTCACATGGTATATGTTGGCTTCTTCGTAGTTCGCATTGGCCCCGACGGCGCCGAATACACGCCCGTTGATATTGAAGTGAGAAAAATCGATGGGGTAGTCCTTCTCCGAAGCAACCTGATTGTTTCCGGTGTTTGTAGGATAAACGGTCTGTTTCCCCAAAACAGAGGCTAAAGCGATTTCACATGTTCCGTCGCATTCTTCCGTGCAAAATGAACACATGCCGGATTGCGGCGAAATATGATTGCTTCTTAGATATGTGTCGTTAAACGCAGATGACAATTTTGGTGAGTAAGCCATTGTAAACCCTCCTTTTCTTTTTAGCGTCAATTTATAATAAACATCGTATCATCAAAACGATTTACAATAGACATTATATCACCAAAACGATGCTTGCAGCGGAAATCACAAATAAAAATCCCCGCTTTTTCTATCGCGTAGAAAGGGCGGGGCATCAATTTGTAAAACGGATATGCGGACAAACCGAGGCTATGCCTTCGGCAGCTGCCATTTGTATTTTGCCGCAAGCAGTCGGGTGACGAATACGCTGGCTGCGCCGGCGGGTCCCGCGATACGCGCGTCAAGCCGCCATAAAAGTACGCATACCAAAGCTCCTATTATGGAGGAGCTCGCGTAGAAATGCTTGACGAATATCCGGGGCTTGTCGCCGGCGAAGACATCTCTCATAACTCCGCCGCCCACACCGGTAACGCTTCCCAGAAACAGCTGAAGGAATAAATTATCGAAATTGGCACCGGCTTTTATCCCCACAACCGTAAAAACACCCAGACCGATGGAATCCATAATCAGTTGAACTCTGCCGTCCAGTTTTATCTTCGATCTTACGTAGGGTAAAAACACGATAATAGACACGAGTATTGCCAAAATGGCGTATATCGGATGTTGAAAGGCCACCGGGGGAGTGACGCCGATAATCACATCCCGGATTATCCCTCCGCCGACGGCGGTTGTCGTTCCCATCATGGTGACGCCGAAAATGTCCATTTTTTTTCTCGATGCCGAGCATTGCGCCCGAAATCGCGAAGGCTATTGTGCCGATTATTTCAAAAACGAAAAACATGCTCGCATCCTCCTTCTTCGCTTACGAAAAACCCTGCCGAGCCTGTGTCGGCTTAAAACCCGGCTAAAACGCAAATACGATATTATTGCATAACACAATTTCTTTTATCGAACATCCAAAATAGTCTATCACAAGTTCATATAAATATGATACAATATTTTAATATTTTTTCGGGAGACGGCGATGTTAAGAAATATTATCTGGCTTCTTACGGTCTTTATAATAGTGATAATAACCATACCCCTGTGCTTTGTGCTCAAGCTCATATCCCTTTTTGTTCCGGGAGGCGAGCTGCCCGGCATAATGCAGCTTCTTGTATATCTCGTGATACCCTTGCTGCTCGGGATTACCGGGGCCCGCTTCAACGTAAGGGGAAAGGAGAATCTTCCCGAGGGAGCCGCCCTCTACGTAGGGAATCATCAGGGGGCCTTGGATGCCTTTGTGCCAATCATATTTTTAGGCCGGCTTAAGCAGGTAATCATAAAGAATGAGGTGGAAAAAATACCCCTGGTAGGCTGGTGGCTGCGCTTTTTCGGCTGTGTCTTTTTGGACAGAAAGAGCGTAAAGGCTCAGGTTCATTGCATGATGGAAATAACCAACAAGCTGAAGGCCGGTAAGAGCGTGACCCTGTTTCCGGAAGGAACCAGGAGCAAGGGGCCGGAAATGGGAGAATTTAAGGCCGGAGCCATAAGGAGCGCCATAAAAGCGGGAGTTCCCGTCGTGCCCTTTGCCGTGGACGGGAGCTACAAGTGTTTCGAAGACAACGGCAACCGTCTCACCCCGGGTACCATAGAGCTTTCCATACTGCCGCCCATAGAAACCGCCGGTCTGGACCCCGCGGACAGCAAAGAATTTGCAAACACAATAAGGACCGCCATACAGGAGGAGCTGAACCGCCTAAGAGCGGAGAAAGGAACAGACAATGCTTAAAGGATACGAGAAAATATCGTTTCTTCACCTTCCCACACCACTCGAATATCTGCCTCGCGTTTCCGAGGAGCTGGGCATAAAGCTCTACATAAAGAGGGACGACCTTACGAACCTCGGAACCGGCGGCAACAAGCTCAGAAAGCTCGAATATTTTCTGCACGACGCTCTGCAAAAAGGCGCGACAGCCCTCGTTACCGTAGGGGGCATACAGACCAACCACGGAAGGCTAATCGCCGCCGTCGCCGCCAAATACGGCCTCAAGTGCACCATAGTCACGGTAGGCAAAGACCCCGGAGAACTGTCGGGCAACCTGCTTTTGGACAGGATAATGGGCAGCGAGGTGGTGATAGTGGAGCCGGACGGAAAGCACAAAGAGTCGGAGCTGGAGAAGATTTACGCGGACGAAGCCATGCGGCGCTATAAGGACGCCGGAGAAGAACCCTATTTCGTGCCCTTGGGAGGCTCCAACGAGCTGGGGATTTTGGGCTACCGCGAATGCGCAAAAGAGCTTGCGGATCAGGCTAAGGAATTGAATCTTCACGACCCTCGCGTAATCGTCACCGCCGGAAGCCTGGGCACCTACATGGGACTTTTCATAGGCTTTGGAGAAATCGAAGACGCCTCGCGCCTTACTGCGGTCTGCATATCCCCGTCGTGCGACCCCGCTCCCGCAAAGCGCGCCCTTCGCTATTTCCGGCGCTGCAAGGACTTCTTCGGCCTGGATTGGGACGCGGGGGAAGAGGACTTCCATATGACGAACAGCTATCACTACGGAGCCTACAACAACCCCGTGGCGGAGGTAAGGGAATCCGTCTACCACATGGCGAGAAAGGAAGGAATAATACTCGACCCGTGCTACACCGGCAAGACCTACAACGCCATACGCTTAATGGTGCATAATGGGGAAATAGAGCAGGGCGAAACGATAATATTTATTCATACCGGCGGAGTGCCCGGAATAAACGGGCCCATACACAGGAAACCCATGGAAGAAGAGCTTATGGACGGCGTAAGCATAGTGCGTGCAGGCCGATAGTATGTGCCCCCCGGGGGGATTTTACACAGCGTAGTATTGCATAATTTATCTTGTTTTGGTACAATTAAGAATGATAGGCATTGAGTTAAAATGCGCTCATAGACGGCGAAAGGAATATTCGTGGCATACAAGAGATTAGGCGACCTTCTGGTGGACGCCGGCCTTCTCACCGAAGAAGAGCTCGGGAAAGCCCTCGTAGGTCAGAAAAATTCCGGACAGAGGCTCGGAAGCTATCTCATATCGTCCGGAGTCATAACGGAGGCTCAGCTTATAGAAGCCCTCCAGATGCAGCTCGGTGTTGAATTTGTAGACCTGAGCCGCGTTTCTATGGAACCGGAACTTGCCTCTCTGGTTCCGAAAAATCTCGCGAAGAAGCACAACATAGTTCCGGTTTCGCTCAACAAAGACGAGCTGATGCTCGCCATGAGCGACCCCTTAAATTTCTACGCCATAGAAGACGTCAAAAAGGCCTCTCACAAGCGCGTAATTCCCGTAATAGCCCACTCGGATGCCGTGGATAGGGCCATAATGAGGCTCTACGGAAGCGAAGGCGCGGCCAAGGCCATGGAGGAGATGCGCCGCGAGGGCGGCGGAGACCCCAAGCAGCCTTCCTCGGAGGTCGTAACCACCAGACTGGATGAAGACGTAAGCGCGGCCCCTACCATAAGGCTGGTGAACTCCATAATAGAAAGAGCCGTTACCGAGGCCGCCTCGGATATACACTTAGAGCCCAGAGAGATGTTCATGTCCGTAAGGATAAGGGTGGACGGCGTGCTGCGCAGCGTGCTCACCGTGCCGACCGACC
>DAONZO010000042.1:0-7744 GCA_035406945.1 Bacillota bacterium
GTTCAAGCCCGATTTTTTCCTCGACGGATCTGTGGGCAAGGGCACGGAAAAGCGCCGTAACGGCCTGCTTTCGGGTGCGGTCCACGCGCACGGATATCACTCCGTTGGAATCCGTTTCGTACTCGAGCCAGGCTCCCCTGTTGGGGATAATGGTGGTGGAAAAAAGCTTATTGTTGGATTTATCAACGGCTACATCGTAATAAGCTCCGGGCGAACGGACAAGCTGAGTAACCACAACTCTTTCCGCGCCGTTGTATATGAAGGTTCCCTTTTCGGTCATTATGGGGAAGTCTCCCATGTAGACTTCCTGCTCCTTGACTTCGCCGGTCTCCTGATTTACAAGACGTACCCTTACTTTAAGAGCGGCGGCATAAGTGGCGTCGCGCTCCTTGCATTCCTCCTGACTGTACTTGCTTTCATCCGATATTGAATAATCCACGAATTCAAGCGCCAGGTTGTCCGCATAGTCTCTTATCGGAGAGATGTCCTCAAAAACCTCAGCAAGACCTTCGCTTGTGAACCAGTCATACGAGGCCTTCTGGATTTCTATGAGGTTGGGCATGGGCAGTACGGTCTCTATCTTAGAGTAGCTCATGCGCTCTATTTTGCCTATTTTTATAGGTTGGGGCATGTGTTTCCCTCCTTGTTTATCTATTTGGAAATTGTGGAAAACCGCCCGTCTGACGGCTCCCCGAATATAGCACCAAAAGGGTTGCCCGAAAAAGGACAACCCTTTTGTCGATAAACGAGCTTATTACTTGAGCTCGATCTTTGCTCCGACTTCCTCGAGCCTGGCCTTGATATCGTTGGCTTCGGCTGTGGGCGCGCCTTCCTTGACGGGCTTGGGCGCGCTGTCTACGAGGTCCTTGGCTTCCTTGAGTCCGAGGCCGGTGATCTCTCTTACAACCTTGATTACCTTGATCTTTTCGGCGCCTACTTCGGCCAGGATGACGTCGAATTCGTCCTTGGCTTCCTCGGCTGCGGCTACGGGGCCGGCTGCTACGGCTACGGGGGCTGCGGCGGATACGCCGAACTCCTCTTCGCAGGCCTTGACCAGCTCGTTGAGCTCGAGAACGGTCATAGCCTTTATGGCTTCGATAATCTGTTCCTTATTCATTTTAATCTCCTTAAATCTTTTTATGCGATTGATGATATATTGTGAAATATTATTGCCTTAAGCTGCAAAACTATTCCGCTTTTGCGTCTGCAACGGCCTGCAATGTGCGGACAAATTTGCCGACGGGGCTCTGTATGCTGCCCATGAACTTGGCGATGAGGACTTCGCGGGAGGGAATACTTGCTATCTGATTTATTCCGTCCGGGTCGTAGAGCACTCCTTCTACAACACCGCCCTTAAAGGACATCTTGTTGTAGCTCTTAATAGCCTCGTTGAGCACTCTTGCCGGAGCGCAGGCGTCATCGTAGCTGATGGCTATGGCGGTGGGGCCGGCGAGCTTTTCTCTGAGACCTTCGTAAGCCGTGCCTTCTATCGCTCTGGAAAGCAATGTGTTCTTATATACGCTGTAGTCGACGTTTGCTTCTCTGAGCTTTCTGCGCATCTCATTGGCTTCTTCGACGGTAATTCCCATGTAATCTATGATTACGGCGGACTGCGCCTTGTCTAACTTGCCCTTGATCTCTTCGACTATCGCTGCTTTTATCTTCAGGTTTTCTACTGACATTTATTCTCCTTTCCGGCTTTCTTTTATGTGTACTGCTGCAAAAGAAAGCCTTTTCCATGTCTGCAGACTGAAAAGGCTCTTCATTTATGAATCGTAACCTCGGCCGGATATTAAGCGCCCTTGCGCACCTGCTGTCTACAGTTGTGTATTCTGTTTTAGTTGCGATTCGGCCTTATCTGCTAAGCCTTACAGCTTCTGCGGGTTGAGCTTTACTCCGGGCCCCATTGTGGTGGCTATGGTGCAGCTCCTTATATACTGACCCTTTGCTGCGGCGGGCTTCGCCTTGACAATGGCTTCCTTTAGCGCTACGAAGTTCTCCATGAGCTTTTCCGCGCCGAAGGACAGCTTACCGATCGGTGTGTGAATTATGTTGCTCTTGTCCAGACGGTATTCTACCTTACCGGCCTTGATCTCGCTGAGGGCCTGAGCAACGTTGGGGGTTACGGTACCGGACTTGGGAGAGGGCATGAGGCCCTTGGGTCCTAAAATCTTTCCCAGACGTCCGACGACGCCCATCATGTCGGGGGTCGCTACAACGACGTCGAAATCGAACCAGTTTTCACTCTGGATTTTCTGAGCCAGCTCTTCGGCGCCGACATAGTCCGCTCCTGCTTCCTCTGCCTCGCGCTCCTTATCGCCCTTTGCGAACACCAGAACCCTCTTGGTTTTTCCTGTTCCGTGGGGGAGTACTATGGCTCCTCTGACCTGCTGGTCCGCGTGTCTTCCGTCTACGCCCAGCCTGAAGTGGGCTTCTACGGTTTCGTCGAACTTGGCTGTTCCGGTCTTGACGACTATCTCAAAAGCCTGATCGACATCGTACAGCTCGCTCTTGTCGTAGAGCTTTGCCGCATCCTGATACTTTTTACCTCTTTTAGGCATTTCTTTCCTCCTTGTGGTACTGACGGCATATCTGCCTCCCACTCATCAGCCTTCTACTGTTATACCCATGCTCCTGGCGGTTCCCTTGATCATCTCGGTCGCGCTTTCTATGTTCGCGGCGTTGAGATCCGGCATCTTGGTTTCGGCAATCTGCCTTGCCTGCTCCAGGGTAATCCTGCCAACCTTCTTCTTGTTGGGCTCTCCCGAGGCCTTGTTCAGACCTGCCGCCTTCTTTACAAGCACCGACGCGGGCGGCGTCTTGGTTATGAAAGTGAACGACTTGTCTACATAAACGGTGATTATGACGGGGATTATCATTCCGCTCTGGTCTGCTGTCCTTGCGTTGAACTGCTTGCAGAATTCCATGATGTTGATGCCCTTCTGTCCGAGAGCGGGCCCTACCGGGGGTGCCGGCGTGGCCGCACCTGCAGCAATCTGAAGCTTGACATAGCCTTCAATTTTTTTTGCCATGGTATACTCCTTTCTACGGGACTGTCCCGTTATTTTTATCGTAAAAGATTAAAGTCAGATCTTGTCTACCTGGTCGAATTCGAGCTCGACGGGGGTGGCTCTTCCGAACATGTCCACCTTGGTGCGGAGGGTCTGCCTGTCGACGTTCACTTCTTCCACAAGACCGCTGAAGCCCTTGAAAGGACCGGAGATTATCCTTACGCTGTCGCCGGGGTTTATGTCCAGAACTATAACGGTCTTTTCTATTCCCATTCTGCGCACTTCTTCGTCCGTAAGGGGTATGGGCTCGGAGCCGTGGCCTACGAAACCGGTCACTCCCTGAGTGTTGCGCACCAGATACCAGGACTCGTTGGTTACTATCATCTTTATGATGACGTAGCCGGGGAATATCTTGCGGGTCTTCATTACCCGGACATTGTCCTTAAACTCCACCCGTTCCTCCGTAGGAACTATAATCTTAAGGACAAGATCCTGCATTCCCTGGCTTTCTACGAGCCTTTCAAGGTTTTTCTGCACCTTGTTTTCGTGTCCGGAATAGGTGTGTACGACATACCACTTAGGCTCTTTGCTCCTGCCTAATATCTCGTCCTTTTCGTTTCCGATGCCTATGACCGGAGACTTGACCTCTTCCTGCTCCTGCGAATTCAAAAGCTTATCCTCGGACATGGCCATCTCCTACATTCCGGCCTTTACTATCTGCTCGATCAGCAAAAGCGCTCCTGTGTCGAGCAGCCAGAAAAGAAGCGCAAAGAAGGCGCAGATGACGAGAACGACCACTGTATAGCGGTAGGCCTCCTTCTTTGTGGGCCATGCAACCTTTTTAAGTTCGGTCTTTATTCCTTTGAAATACTCGGCTATCCTGCCGGGTTTCTTGGCTTTAACGGTGTTGCTGTCTGCCATTTGTGCAAATTCCTTTCTCCCTGAATCGGGGACTACTTGGATTCCTTGTGGAGCGTTTCCTTCTTGCAGAATTTGCAGTACTTCATAAGCTCTATGCGATCGGGATTGTTTCTCTTGTTCTTCATGGTGTTGTAATTTCTCTGCTTGCATTCGGTGCAGGCCAGAGTTATCTTGATCCTTACATCACTTGCCATTTGTTTTCCTCCGTTTTATCCGCGAACAGCCCTGTGCGACGCGGTTGCTAAACACATTAAAACGCACACCCTCGGAGAGGGGGCGTTACCGAACAAAGTTATCACAAAACTTTCAAGCTGTCAAGCATAGTTTGGAAGTTAAGAGTCTTTTTGCGATAACAGATTCCGGACCATAAAAATATACATACAATGCAGTCAAAAAGCAAGTGTTTTTTTGCGCCAAAGCCATGATTTTTCAACGAAATCCGCGTTTTTGGCAAAACCCACAAGAACTTGTGGTTCAACTTATACACAACCACAAGCGAAACAGCTTTTGTAATTGTAATTATTAAAATCGCCTCTGTCGCAGCTTCGCATGTTTAATATAAATTCGGATAAAAAAATAATGCGTTTTACCGCATTACTATTATATGGAGAATGCTGCCGATGATGAGCAGCACCACACCTACTGTTATGAAGGGCATAAAGTACCATTCTCCGCAGTGGCGCTTTTCCCTCTTGGCATCGCTGTACTCATAAAAATCCCGGTAACGCCTCTGTTTTTTCAACATGGAAAATGAATACCCGAAGATATCGAAGACGCCAAGATAGTGCACCAGCTGCAAAAGACCCGAAAACATGACAACCGCGCCGCCAACGCTGACGGCGTCAACATAATAGAAGAGCAGATCCGCCCCCCTTACCGCAAGCACGGCGGCCGCAACCGCGGCCGCCAGTGCAAGAGCAACTATATAGCGTTTGGGCGAATGGAAGAATAAACGACGCAGACTCATTTTAAGCCTTGAGTTCCGAGGTATAACGTTCAAATTCCTCGTTGTTGCAATAGACGAAGTGATCCGGCTCTATCTCGCGCAGCGAAGGCATATCGTCTTCGGTATAATTGTGCGCTTTGTCCGGATTGTAGGTGGTACGCACCCTTCTGCGCTCCGACTTCGGGTCCGGTTTGGGAATGGCCGAAAGCAGGGCGCGGGTATAGGGGTGCATGGGGTTTTTGAAGAGCTCGTCGCTCGGAGCCTTCTCCACTATCTTCCCGAAGTACATAACCACTATCGAATCGCAGAAGTACTTTACCACGGAAAGGTCGTGGGCTATGAAGATGATGGACAAGCCGAAGTTTTCCTTAAGGTTGTTGAGCAGGTTTATTATCTGCGCGCGAATGGAAACGTCGAGCGCGGAAATGGGCTCGTCGCATATCAGCAGTTTGGGGTTCATTATGAGCGCGCGGGCTATGCCTATGCGCTGACGCTGACCTCCCGAGAACTCGTGCGGATAGCGCGAAGCATGCTCTTCTACAAGACCGACGGTCTTCAGCATCTCCACCACCTTGCGGTGATTTTCCTCCTTGTTCTTGAAACCCTGAATGCGCAGACCTTCCTGAATGATGTCCTCGACGGTCATGCGCGGGTCCAGAGAATCTATGGGGTCCTGGAATATCATCTGAATCTCGTTGAGCAGTCTGCGGCTCACACGGTCGTTGTCTACTTTTATCTGCCTGATCTTTGCCTTTTGCAGAACCCTGGTCTCCTCAACTCTCTTGTTGAGCGCGGCGACGGCTTCTTCGGCCTGCTTGCGTATTGCGGCCGCCTGCTCCTCGGAAGCGGCGGGGCTCGTCTTGAGCGCGGCAATTTTTTCTTCCGCTTCGTCCTGTATGGCCTTGGCCTTTTCCTTTGCGCGTATGCGGCTCCACTTGATCTCTTTGCGGTTCCAGCGGTCACCCGCGCTTATGCGGACACCGCGATAATATATGGACCCCGACGTGATGTCGTAGAGACGTATTATTCCGCGGCCCGTAGTAGTCTTTCCGCAGCCGGACTCGCCCACTATGCCGAGGCATTCTCCTTCGCGCAAATCGAAAGACACGTTGGATACGGCCTTCAGCTTTTGGCGGTTGACGCCCTTGCCGAAGAAAAAGAACTGTTTAAGGTGTCTGACGGAAAGCAGTATGCCCTCTTCTCTGAGCTCGGGTTTCTGCTTGACATCGGGATGAACCTTATAAAGCTCATTGAACTCCTCCAGACCCATCGACATTACGTCTTTGCTTTCGTTGGAGGTTTCGCTGTATAAATTATTTTGCCTGTTCACGCTTCTTATCCTCCTCCAAAGAAATTCTTATTCTCTCGCTTACTATCTTCGGCATTTCAACCTTGGGCGCATTGGGATGCAAGAGCCAGGTCGCGGCGTAATGGGTATCGCTCACCTTGAAATAGCCGGGTTGCTCGCGGAAGTCGATGTTCATTGCGTATTTGCTTCTCACCGCAAACGCGTCGCCCTTGGGCGGGTATATCATGTTCGGCGGTGTTCCGGGTATGGCGTCCAGCTTTTCCTTGGAATCCACGTCGGGAATGCTGGAGAGCAGCGCCCAGGTGTACGGATGGCGCGGATCGTAGAAGATTTCGTCGGCGGTCCCGTATTCGACTATCTTGCCGGCATACATGACAGCCACGCGGTCGGCCATGTTGGCGACCACGCCGAGGTCGTGGGTAATAAAGATGACGGATAGTTTTCTTTCTTCCTTAATCCTGTTTATGAGCTCTAAAATCTGCGCCTGAATCGTCACGTCCAGCGCGGTTGTAGGCTCGTCGCATATGAGTATCTCCGGAGAAGCGGTAAGCGCTATGGCTATGACTATGCGCTGACGCATGCCGCCGGAAAACTCGAAGGGATACTGGTTGTAGCGGCGCTCCGGCTCCGGAATGCCTACTTCCCTCATTATCTCCAGAGCGCGGCGCTTGGCCTCTTCCTTGGTGATTTTGAGCTTGTTTGTATGCTCTTCTTCTTCCGCGGCTATACGGGCCTTGATGGCGGCCTTTTCTTCCGCGCCGGAAGCTCTTGCAAGCTCGGTCTTAAGTTCGGCCATGGCTTTTTTGTAATTGCGCTCCACCGAAACCTTGTATTCTTTTACCTGCTTTTTGGCTCTCTTCTCGGTTTCGCCGAGAATCTTCTTCAACTCCTCGGCTTCCTTCAGGTACTCGGCCTTGGTGTTTTTCACAAATTCCTTAAACGCAGCCTTCTTCTCCTTGAGAAGAGCCTTGTCCCCGGCGCTCCGGGGCCTCTTGGCCTTTGTTTCGGCCTCGAACAAATCGAGCTTTTTCCTCTCGGCGTCTATCGCTATGTTCATGCGGGCCAGAGTGTTCTTGTAGCGTATCAGGTCTTCGCTGATGAGGTCGTTATACATCAGCTTGAGCTTGTCGGAGTTGATCATGGTCGCTTCCGTAATCTGCTTGCCGACCTTGACTATCGGGTTCAGAGAAGAAAGCGGGTCCTGGAATATCATTCCTATCTTATGGCCGCGAATCTTGTAGAATTCTTCTTCCGCTATCTCCAGGAGATTTTCGCCGCGGTATATTATGTTGCCGCCGGCTATTATGGAGTTGTTGGCCAGAATGCCCATTATCGCCTTGGAGGTGACGGATTTACCCGAGCCGGATTCTCCTACTATGCACAGGGTTTCGCCCTCGTATAGATCGAAAGAGACGTCGCGCACGGCCTGAACGATTCCGTTGTCGGTCTTGAAGTTTATGAACAGATTGTTGACCGATAAAACTTTTTCCGCCGGCATATCTAATCACTTCCTTTCAGGGACGGGTTAAAGGCGTCTCTTAATCCGTTGCCGAAGAG
>DAONZO010000043.1:0-7686 GCA_035406945.1 Bacillota bacterium
ATGGACCAGACATGGCCGATCTTGGTGGAGTCATAGGCGCCATAGACCCCGGCGGCATAGACGTGGTGGACGAGGTTATCAGGAACTTCACCGGTTCCGCTTCTGAGGCGCTTGATGCCACGACCCGGGCCTTTGTGGACTCGGCGGTAAGGGCTGCCGCGTTTTTGCTGTGCTTTGTGGTGCTGAGCCTGCTTCTGCACTTGCTGATGAACGTAGTGGACAAGATATTCGACCTTCCGATTTTACGCTCCGTAAACGGGATATTGGGGGCCGTGCTGGGGCTCGGCGAGACCGTACTGCTGATGTTTCTCGTACCCTATGTTCTGGGTCGCATGGGAATAGACTGGTGTGAAAATCTTTCCGAGGGCAGTGTAATATTCGACTATTTCGTGCATAACAGCCCCTTCGATTTAATAAAACTGTTATCAAGTTAATTCAATATTTTACATTTTTGAGAGGTGAATATGGAAAACAAATCGCTTTGGACCAAGTACAAGACAAAGGACATCAAGGCTCTTGACAAGCTCTGCGAGCAGTACAAGGGCTTTCTCGACGATGGCAAAACGGAGCGCGAATGCATAAGCAAAAGCGTTGAGATTGCCGAGGCCGCGGGCTACAAGGAACTGTTTTCGCACATTAAAAATGGCGGGAAAATAGAGCCGGGCGTAAAACTCTACGCCGTATGCATGAAAAAGAGCATGGCCCTCTTCCAAATGGGGAAAGAGCCTCTGGAAAACGGCATGAACATACTGGGCGCTCATATAGACTCTCCCCGCGCCGATGTAAAGCAGAACCCGCTCTACGAGAGCGACGGACTCGCATATCTGGACACTCACTATTACGGAGGCATTAAAAAGTATCAGTGGGTGGCTCAGCCCCTCGCCATTCACGGCGTCGTGGTTACAAAGGACGGCGACGTAAAGAACGTTGTCGTGGGTGAAGACCCCTCGGATCCGGTCTTCGTGTTTACGGATCTGCTCGTTCACCTTTCCGCGGCCCAGCAGGAAAAGCCCGCGGGCAAGGTTATACCCGGAGAAGGCCTGGATCTTCTAGTAGGCAACAGACCTCTTGACGAAAGCAAGCTGGGCAAAGACGAAAAAGAAGCGGTAAAAGCCGGAGTGCTTGCCATTCTCAAGGAAAAGTACGGAATGGAGGAGGCCGATTTCCTTTCGGCAGAGCTCGAGATAGTGCCTGCCGGCAAGGCTCGCGACTGCGGTTTCGACCGCAGCATGATAATGGCCTACGGACACGACGACCGCATATGCGCGTTTACGTCACTCGCAGCCATGCTCGACGAAAGCAAGCCCGCCAAAAGAACATCCTGCTGCATTATAGTGGACAAAGAAGAAATAGGAAGCGTAGGCGCCACCGGCATGAGCTCCCTCTTCTTCGAGAACATCGTAAGCGAGCTTGCGGCGGCCATGGGCAAAGACCCTTACATGACCGCCCGCAGGGCACTTGCCAATTCTAAAATGCTCTCTTCCGACGTGAGCGCGGGCTTCGACCCGCTCTATGCCGACGCTTTTGAAAAGCGCAGTTCGGCCTTTTTGTCGAGGGGCATGGCTTTCAACAAGTTTACCGGATCCCGCGGCAAGAGCGGCTCCAACGACGCAAACGCCGAATACGTGGCCGACATACGCCGCATAATGGACGATGCCGATGTTTCCTATCAGTTCTGCGAACTGGGCAAGGTTGACGTGGGCGGCGGCGGGACCATAGCCTATATAATGGCGGAATACGGCATGGAGGTAATAGACAGCGGAGTTCCCGTGCTGTGCATGCACGCGCCTTACGAGATTGCCTCCAAGGCCGACATATACGAAACATACAGGGGTTACAGAGCCTTCTTAAAGAACGCTTAAAAGCCTGCAAGGATCAAGGAAGCTGAAATGAGCAAGCCCATAGTAGCGATAGTGGGGCGTCCCAATGTAGGGAAATCCACCTTTTTCAACAAATTAGTAGGCCGTCGGGTATCCATAGTCGAGGATAGCCCCGGGGTGACGAGGGACAGGATAGTGGCCGAGGCCGAGTGGTGCGGGCATTACTTCTTCCTGATAGACACCGGGGGCATAGAGCCGGATTCCGAGGAGATTATACCCGCGCAGATGAGGGCTCAGGCCGAGCTTGCCATGGAAATGGCGGACGTAATAGTCTTTCTCGTGGACGGCAGGGCCGGAGTCACCTCCGCGGACGCGGATGTTGCCGAGATACTTCGCCGCAAGAGAAAGCCTGTTATTCTTGTTGCCAATAAGGTGGATTCCCCCAAGCTTCCCGATAATTTTTACGATCTCTACGAGCTCGGTTTAGGCGATCCCTTTGCGGTATCGTCGGTTAATCAGCTGGGTCTTGGCGACGTTTTGGACGAAATCGTCGAGAGCTTCCCTAAGGGTCTGGAGGCGGAGAGCGACGAAGACAGCATAAAGATTGCCATAATAGGAAAGCCCAACGTCGGGAAATCCTCCATGGTCAACGCCTTTGTGGGCGAGGAGAGGGTGATAGTCAGCGACATCGCCGGAACCACCCGCGACAGCATCGACACCCCATTCGAAAAAGACGGCCAGAAGTTTATACTCATAGACACCGCCGGCATAAGGAGACGCAGCCGCGTTACGGACGATATAGAAAGGTTCAGCGTCATAAGAGCCATAGCCGCCATAGAGCGCTGCGACGTTGCGCTGCTCGTGATAGACGCGGTCGAGGGTCTGAGCGAACAGGATAAAAAAATAGCGGGAATGGCTCACGAGGCGGGGAAGGGCGCGATAGTGGTCGTAAACAAGTGGGACCTCGTCGAAAAAGAGACCAACACCATGCGCGACACGGAGCGCCGCATCAAGGGCGAGCTTCAGTTTATGAGCTACGCGCCCGTCATGTTCAGCTCCGCCGTAAAAGGTCAGCGCCTGCTTCCGCTGCTTGACATGGCAAAGACCGTGGCGGAACAGAGGGCCATGCGCATCTCGACGGGTCGGCTCAACAGCCTGATTCAAGACGCCATGATGATGAAAAATCCCCCTTCGGACAAGGGGCGCAAGCTCAAGATATATTATGTCGCGCAGATAGGGGTCAAGCCTCCGCTTTTCAGCTTTCAGGTGAACGACCGAAAGCTCATGCATTTTTCTTATTCGCGCTATCTCGAAAACAGGATACGCGAGGTCTACGGCTTTATGGGCAGCCCCATAAGCTTCGTTTTCCGGGAAAAGGGCGAAAGGGGAGATCTTTAAGCCATGATCGAGAAAACATATCACATAGAGACCTTCGGCTGTCAGATGAACGAAAGGGACTCCGAAACCCTTGCCGGCATGCTCGAGGAACTCGGTTACGGCAGGGCGGAGAAAAAGGATGCCGAAGTGGTGATACTCAATACCTGCTCCGTGCGCGAGAACGCCGACAAGCGCTTCTTCGGCGTGCTGGGGCAGCTGAAGAGGCAGCGCCTGAGCAATCCGTCCATGACCGTGGCCGTCTGCGGCTGCATGATGCAGCAGCAGCATATAATAGACAGGCTGCAGACCGGGTATTCATGGGTGGATCTGGTTTTCGGAACTCACAACATAGCGGATTTTCCGCGGCTCTTTGTAAATGCGCGGGACGAAAGGAAGCGCATAACGAGCGTGATGGGTGAGGCCGGAGAGATAGCAGAGGGCCTGCCCGCAAAAAGACAGCACGATTTTAAGGCCTTCGTAAATATAATGTACGGCTGCAACAATTTCTGCTCCTACTGCATAGTGCCTTACACCAGAGGGCGGGAGCGCAGCAGAAGGCCGGAGCACATTATCGGGGAAGTGGAGCAACTCGCGGCGAGCGGCGTAAAGGAAGTAATGCTGCTCGGGCAGAACGTGAATTCCTACGGGAAGCAGAAGGCGGGCGACATAGGCTACCTGAGCGCGGAAGAAGGCGGGCCGGATTTTGCCGCCTTGCTTCGCATGGTGGATGCCGTAGAGGGCATAGAGCGCATACGCTTTATGAGCTCTCACCCCAAGGATTTAAGCGACGAACTCATAGACTGCTTCAGAAGCTGCAGGCATCTGTGCAGGCAGATACATCTTCCGGTGCAGTCGGGAAGCGACCGCGTCCTTAAGGCCATGCAGCGCCGCTACGACAGGAATCAGTATTTTACGCTCATAAAAAAACTCAGGGAGGCCTGCCCGGAAATTGCGATAAGCACGGACATAATAGTGGGTTTTCCCGGTGAGACGGAGGAAGACTTTAAAGATACTTTGGACCTTGTAAGGCGCGTGCGCTACGACTCGGCCTTTACTTTCCTGTATTCGATAAGGCCCGGAACCCCTGCCGCGGCCCACGAAGAGCAGGTTCCTGAAGAAGTAAAGCACGAGCGTTTCAACAGGCTCATAAAAGAGGTACATTGCATACAGCAAGAAAAAAGCGCGGCTTATCAGGACAGGATTTTAAGAGTGCTGGTGGAGGGCCTTTCAAAGAACAATAAGAATATGCTTACAGGACGAAGCGACTCCGGCATGGTCGTGGATTTTGCCGGAGGCGAAGAACTCGTCGGTAGGCTTTTAGATATAAGGATTACTAAAGCTCAGACTTTTTCGTGTTACGGAGAAACGGTCGATTGAACCTAAGGGGAAGGTGACACTATGGGTATTAAGCTTCCTATCGTGCTGGACGGAGCCACGGGCAGCAGGCTCATGGAAAAAGGCTGCCCAATCGGAACCTGTATAGAACTTTGGTGCCTTGAGCATCCCGAGATCATAAAGGAGATACAGGCATCTTATGTAGAAGCGGGATCTCAATTGATTTACGCTCCGACCGTAGGGGCAAACAGAATTTCTCTCGGACGTTTCGGCATCGCTGAAAGGCTCGAGGAAATTAATGTGCGTTTGCTGGAGCTTTCCAGGGAGGCGGCCGGCGGAAGAGCGCTTGTCGCGGGGAACCTTGCTCCCGTAGGCTCTTTTGCGCCGCGCAGCAGGGAGGAGCTCTTTGACGTTTACCGGGAGCAGGCCGAGGTCCTGGATAAGGCCGGAGCGGACGCGTTCGTGATAGAGACAATGCTCGCTATTTCGGATACGGAGGCGGCCCTGAAAGCCGTAAAGAGCGTATGCGACAAACCCGTCCTCGTTTCGTTTACCATAGGGAAAGACGGAAAAACGCATAAGGGGGAAGATCTCCGCAGCGCCCTTTGTATAATGCAGGAGCAAGGCGCGGACATCTTCGGCGTCAACTGTTCTCTGGGTCCGCGCCAGGTCGCGGACGCGCTCATCTCAATTGCCGATTCGGCCAAAATTCCGCTGATGTCGAAGCCTAGCGCGGGGCTTCCGCGCAGAATAGCCGGAAAGATTTTTTACGAAGCCTCGCCCGAGGATTTTGCCGCCTGTGTTCCCGAACTTGCAAAGGTGGGCGTAAGAGCTTTCGGAGCCTGCTGCGGCAGCAACGAACTGAGCATAGCGGCCATAGCCGAGGCGCTTAGGAAGCTTCCTGTTCCTCCGCCTGTCGGTTTTACTCCATAAAAAATTTTTATTATTAAATTCCGCATTTTCTCCTTGACATTATGCGTATTAAGCGCTAATATCTCATTTAAAATACAATTTGAGGGATATCCGGAGCAGGCTTCGGACTATCGCTTCAGGAAGGAGAAATGCAATGGAAAAGAAAAGAGAACAATGGGGGAGCAGAATAGGCTTCATCCTTGCCTCCGCCGGCTCGGCGGTAGGCTTGGGCAATATCTGGAAGTTCCCCGGCAAGGCTTACGAAGGCGGCGGATCCGCTTTCCTGCTTGTCTATCTGGGGATAGTGCTTCTTATAGGTGTGCCTGTCATGATAACCGAGTTCTCCCTCGGTCGTAAGTGCCAGACCAATACCGTAGGCATTTTCCGCAAGCTCGACAAGCGCTTCGCCTGGGTAGGCTGGATCGGAGTAATCGTAGCTTTCATCATTCTCTGCTACTATGGGCACGTTGGAGGCTGGGTACTCCGTTACATAGTTTCCTACATGACCGAGAGCAGCACCGTAATGAATGAAGGAATGGGCTATTTCTACAAGCTGCTCGGCTACAATGCCGCGACAGAAACAACCTTCTTCCCCTGGATAGCTATTATCGCCGCGTTTGTCTTTATGGCGATGAATGCAATTATACTTATTAAGGGCGTATCCGGCGGCATAGAAAAGTTCAATAAAATCGGGATGCCCGCTCTTTTTATAATATTATTAATTCTTCTCATCAGAACTCTGACTCTTCCGGGCTCCGCAGAAGGTCTTAAGTATCTGATTACCCCCGATTTTTCGAAGATGAACGGAGAGAGCTTTATCAGCGCCCTGGGTCAGGTTTTCTACTCCCTGTCGCTGGGTATGGCTATAATGACGACCTACGGTTCCTATCTGAGCAAGAAGGAAGATCTCTCCAAGAACACCTTTATAGTATGCGGACTCGATACCACGGTCGCCTTTATGGCGGGCTTCATTGTCGTTCCCGCGGTATTCGCGACTCTTGGCGCGGACAGCGTAGGCAAGGGCGGCGGTTTCGCGTTCGGCGCGCTCGGAGGAGTTTTTAAGGCCATGCCCGCAGGCGCCGTATTCGGTTGCCTCTTCTACATGTTGCTGTTCTTTGCGGCTATCACCTCGTCCATCTCTATTGCCGAGGGGATCATCGCTTTCGTCTGTGAGGAGTTTCACACGGAGAGAAAGGCCACGACGCTTATTCTCTGCGCCGTATGCTTTGCCATAGGCGTTATCTACACGATTTCTCAGGCGGCGGTCACCATTAAGCTGCCCTGGTTCGATATCAACGGCTTCAATATGATAGGCGCCGGCGACTGGATGGAGTACCTCACGGACAGGCTGCTTCTGCCGATATGCGCCTTTGGCGAGGCTATCTTTGTCGGCTGGGTATGGGGCGCGGAGAATGTTATAGCTGAAGTTGAAGAAGAGGGAATAAAGATGGGCTGGAAGAAGCTCTACGCTTTCTGCATAAAGTATCTCTGCCCCGTCGGCATTGCAGCGATTATCATCTACTCTTTTGTGTTAGGAAAGCCTCTGTAATAACGGCTTGGCCGAAAAGCTTAAACAAAAAGAGGGGTGCACAGGCACCTCTCTTTTATTTTGTTAAAACGTGCGCTATTTTTTCCCGTGGTACTGGTAATAGCAGGTTCGTATGTTGCCGTTGTAGAGCTTGCGCCTTCTGTCCGCGGGGCGTCCGAAGCGTTTTTCAAAGCTGTCGTCGGATGTTATTAGAAAAAGCGACCACGTGGGGTTAAGCCTGCAAAACTTTGAAAGATTGTTGTAGAGATGGCGCAGGTCTTCGGAGTCTCCCATTCTTTCTCCATAGGGAGGGTTCGTTATAATTATTCCGTACTCTTCGTCCGAGCGAAAGTCTTGGGCATCGGCTATCGAAAACTCTATGCAGTCGTCCACTCCGGCTTCTTCGGCGTTGGCCCTTGCCGCGGAAACGGCCCGAACGTCTATGTCCGAGGCGAGTATGCGTATGTCCGCATTTAGATCCACGGCTTCAAAAGCCAGCTTCTTTTCTTCTTTCCAGATTTCGAGCGGAATCAGCTTCCATTTCTGCGCGGCGAAGGAACGGGAAAGCCCGGGGGCTATGTTGCGCCCGAGCATGGCGGCTTCTATGGCTATGGTGCCGGAACCGCACATGGGGTCTGCCAGCAGTCTTCCCGCTTTGTAAAAGGAGAGCTGCACCATGGCGCTGGCGAGAGTCTCCTTTATGGGAGCCGAAAC
>DAONZO010000044.1:0-7673 GCA_035406945.1 Bacillota bacterium
CTATGGTGCCGATGTTTACGTGGGGTTTTGTTCTTTCAAAATGTCCCTTTGCCATAGTGTACTTCTCCTTTCTTTCTTTTGCCGTTGCTTTCCGAGAAGCCACCGGCACGGTTCCTATGGTAATAATACAACAAGGGTATTTTACTCGTAAAATACCCGCAAGTCAAGTCGTTTGTGTGTTTTTGACATTTAAAGAGGCGCCCTCGCTCGCGCGCGGACGCCTTGTTTTTAAGCCAGACCGTCTATGTAGCGGCAGGCCGCTATGGCGGCGCTGGCGCCGTCGGCGACGGCGGTCGTAAGCTGACGGATCATCTTGCTGCGGCAGTCGCCCGCCACAAAAATACCGGGTGTTGCGGTGATGCAATCCTCCGCCGAGTCGAAATAACCGTACTCGTTGAGCGGGGCAAGCTCTTTATAGGCTTCGTTTTCGGGTATCAGCCCTATGGCCTCGAAGAGGCCGTCGCAGGGGAAGTCGCCCTTGTTGGTTTTCACCCCGGCAAACTTGCCCTTTTCATCTTGAATTATGCCTTGTATAACGACCTCGGTATAGGATCTTACGTTGCTCTTGGAAAAGAGTATGTCCTGAAGCTTCTGTTCGCCGGTAAAGAACGCAAGGTCCTGAAGCATTATGACTTCGCGGCACTTTGAAGCCAGCAGTATGGCTTCCTGAAGGGCGGAGTTTCCGCCTCCGGCTACGCATACGACCTGATTTTTATAGAAATCGCCGTCGCAGACCGCGCAGAAGGAAATCCCGTTTCCCACAAAGCCTTCCTCGCCCTCGAGCCCTAACATGCGGTGCTTTACGCCGTTGGCTATTACTACCGCCCTGGCCTCGTATTCGCTGCCTTCGAGGGTCTTGACTACGCGGCGGTCTCCGTTGCACAGGACCTCCGTGACTTCTTCCAGTTCGTATTCCGCGCCCTGGGCTTCGAGCTGGGCCATGAAGTCCGTCGCGAACTCGTTTCCGCTCATATGGAGGGTCCCCGGCCAGTTCTCAACCTTGGGGGAATAGCTTATCTGGCCGCCGAAGCCGTGTCTTTCTAAAACGAGAGCCTTCTTTCCGTTTCTTTGCGCATACAGGGCGGCCGTCATTCCGGCGGGGCCGCCCCCCACTATGACTATATCGTACATATCAGTTCAACCTTCCCATTAAGTAGGCCTTAATATCCGAGACTCCGCGCAGGTTTTTGAAGCCGTTTCCGTCTGCGACCACGAGGGTGGGAGCCTGCTTTACTCCGAGGCTTTCCACGAGTTCCTCGTGTTCTTCCGCCGTGAGCTTTACATAGGGAAGCCCGTATTTTTCCAGATACTTCATAGCCATGGCGCAGTTGGGGCAGGCCGGAGTGACGAAGAGGCGCGCCGCTCCGTTGTCCGCAGCCGGCTGAAGCTCGGCCTCGGCCGGAGTGCTGCCCGAAGCTCCGTTCCCACCGCCGGACGCCGCGGGTCTTCTGAGCCGGGAATTTCCTACGTTGTAGACCCTTCTGTCCTTAAACTCCTGAACCTTGCCGTCGTTCCAGTTCTGAACGGGTCTGTAGTATCCGGTTATGCGGCTGTAAACCTCCGTGCGGTTTCCGCATACGGGGCAGTTGAAGTGCTCGCCGGTTATGTAGCCGTGCTCCGCGCATACGGAATAGGTAGGCGACATTGTATAATATGGCAGCTTGTAGTTTTCCGCAATCTTGCGGACGAGGTCGGCCGCCGCCTTCCAATCCGGCATCTTTTCGCCCAGGAAGGCGTGGAATACCGTTCCGGAGGTATAAAGAACCTGCAGATCGTCCTGTATGTCGAGGGCGCTGAAGATGTCCTCGGTATAGCCTACGGGCAGGTGGCTGCTGTTGGTGTAGTACGGAGTGCCGTTCTCGTTGGCCGTTATTATTCCGGGGAAGGCCTTTTTGTCGTGCTTGGCCATTCTGTAAGTGGTCGATTCCGCGGGCGTGGCTTCGAGGTTGTAGAGGTCGCCGTAGAGCTCCTGATAGTCGGAGAGGCGCTCTCTCATGTGGTTCAGGCATTCCTTCGCGAATTCCTGAACCTTGGGATTCGTAAGGTCGGCCCTGAGCCAGTTGGCGTTTAGACCCACTTCGTTCATGCCTATGAGTCCTATGGTGGAGAAGTGGTTGTCGAAGTCGCCCAGATATCTCTTGGTATAGGGGTAGAGGCCGTTTTCGAGCAGCTGGGTTATGACCGTGCGCTTGGTCTTGAGCGACCTTGCAGCTATGTCCATCAGCTTGTCGAGCTGCTTGTAGAAGTCTTCCTTATCCTTGGCAAGATAGGCTATCCTCGGAAGGTTGATGGTGACCACTCCCACTGAACCCGTGGATTCGCCGCTACCGAAGAAGCCGCCGCTCTTCTTTCTCAGCTCTCTTAAATCCAGCCTCAGCCTGCAGCACATGGAGCGGACGTCGGAGGGTTCCATCTCGGAATTGATGTAGTTGCTGAAATAGGGCGTGCCGTATTTTGCGGTCATCTCGAAGAGAAGCTTGTTGTTTTCGGTTTCGCTCCAGTCGAAATTCTTCGTTATGGAATAGGTCGGTATAGGATACTGGAAACCGCGCCCGTTGGCGTCGCCCTCTATCATTATCTCTATAAAGGCCTTGTTTATCATGTCCATTTCGCGCTTGCAGTCGCCGTAGGTGAAGTCCATCTCCTCGCCGCCCACTATGGCGTTGAGGTTCTCGAGGTCGCTGGGAACCGTCCAGTCGAGCGTTATGTTGGAAAAGGGCGCCTGAGTTCCCCAGCGCGAGGGGGTATTGACGCCGTATATGAAGGACTGTATACCCTGCTTTACCTCCTTTTGGGTCAGGTTATCGACCCTGACGAAGGGGGCGAGATAGGTGTCAAAAGACGAGAAGGCCTGAGCTCCGGCCCATTCGTTCTGCATTATGCCGAGGAAATTGACCATCTGGTTGCAGAGGGTGGAAAGGTGGCGGGCGGGGCTGGAGGTAATCTTGCCGGGTATGCCGCCGAGACCTTCCTTTATGAGCTGCTTAAGGCTCCATCCCGCGCAGTAGCCTGTGAGCATGGAGAGGTCGTGAATATGTATGGCCGCGGAGCGGTGCGCGGAGGAAATTTCTTCGTCGTATATCTCGGACAGCCAGTAATTGGCGGTTATCGCGCCGGAGTTGGAAAGTATGAGACCGCCGACGGAATAGGTCACGGTGGAATTCTCCTTTACGCGCCAGTCGGCTATCTTGAGGTAGTCGTCCACTAAGTTTTTGTAGTCGAGAACGGTCTCGCTGACGCTTCTTACGGTCGCTCTCTGCTTTCTGTACAGTATGTAGGCCTTGGCTACGTCGGCGTAACCGGTCTCGGAGAGCACTTTTTCGACGCTGTCCTGAATTTCCTCTACGCTTATTTTTTCGTCCTTCACCTTTGAGGCGAAGTCCGAAGTAACCCTGAGCGCGAGCATATCTATGACGCTGGGATGGTATTCTTTGTCGAGAGCGTTGAAAGCCTTGGTTATAGCGTCGCCGATCTTCTTTATATTAAAATCTACCAGCTTTCCGTCTCTTTTTATAACCCGATACATACTGAACCTCCAAAAATGAGTATAAAAAATAGCTGTATTTTCCGTACTCCAAGGATAGCACAGCTATTTAAAGATTGTCAATATGTAGTGGCGTATTTATTTTTACGCACAAAATGTTGTGGATTATGTCAATCAAGCCCACGTATGCCAATTTTGCCTACATGGGGCCTCAATATCTCCGCGTAGAGATTAAGCTTTTGCGCGGACGGAGCCTCAAAGCCGGAAAAAGGCACTCCGGGGCCGTCCTTAAAGGGCTGTAGAAAATATTGCTTAGCGCCGTCTATCCACTCGCCTATGGCCGAAAAAGACGCCTCGGAGTGGAGGCTGTCAATTACCGTGGTGCGAAACTCGTAGTCCGTCTTTCCGCCCATGAGCAGGTCTATGCTGCGGTTTATCCTGCCGATATCGACCCGCTTAAGGCCCGCCGTGGCGGCATAGGCGTCGGGGCTGTTTTTAATATCCATGGCGACGTAATCCGCAAGACCTTCGGCAAGTATGGCCTCGAGCGCGTCCGGGCTGTTGCCGTTTGTATCCAGTTTTATCTGAAAGCCCAGAGCCCGCACGTCGCGGAAAAGCCCGGCAAGGCCGGGTCTTAAAGTCGGCTCGCCTCCCGTAAAGGCCACTCCTTCTATCAGCCCCTTTCTCGTCTCCAAAAAGCGCAAAAGCTCATCGTCTTCCATGACGGCGGGAGCCGAAGCCGAAGTCAGATCGAAGTTGTGGCAGAAGGGGCAGGCAAAATCGCAGCCCGCAAGAAAGACCGTGCAGGCCGTCCTGCCCGGAAAATCAAGAAGGGTCAGCTTCTGAAGTCCGTTGATCTTCACTTTCTTCCTCCCATCTGTAAAGGTCGCTGCTGCCGTCGAAAAGTTCCCACGGAGACAGCGCATAATCGCCCAGCTTTACCTCGAAGTGGAGATGCGGTCCCGTTGAATAACCCGTCATGCCCACCAGGCCTATTATCTCTCCCTTTTCCACCATGGCGCCCGTCTCGACGTTCAGCTCGCTAAGGTGGTAGTAGTAGGTTTTAAGACCGCCTCCGTGCTCTATCACCACGGACTTGCCCGTTATTATGACATCGCCGGCAAAGAGCACCCGCCCGGCGTTGGAGGCCGGAACGGGAGTTCCCTCTTCTATTGCAAAATCTACTCCGGTGTGACGGCGCGGCCTGTCGCTTCCGTTCGTATAGCGATATACGCCGAACTCGGTGGTGACCCTGCCTTCCACGGGGCGAATAAAGAGGCCGTGCCAGTAGACGGCTTCGTCGAAGATGCCGTAGCAGCTCTTTATCTTCTCCGCAAAATCCTCGTTCGCGTTGGGCGCGCCCTGAGTCGCGTCCACCGTCGCCTGAGATATGCTCAGATGCTGTTCCCCGTACTCGCGGGCCTCCACGCTCACATTGAAGTCCACGGAAAAAACCTCTCCGACGCTGACCCTTACGTCATATGAACCCACGGTTTGGGCAAAGCCCACCGGAATCCAGCATACATAAGAGTCTTTGCTTTCGTCCTCAGCTATAAAAATGCCTCTGCCGAGCTCGGTACTTACCTCGGGCTTGGGCCCTTCGGCTTCCGAATTCATCTCCACCCTCAGCTTTAATATGTCGCCCTGAATGAAGCTGTCGGAGGATATGCTTACGGACGGAGCCTCATATACGGGTTCGGGAGGAGGCGGAGGCTCGGGCGGCGGCGGGGCTTGCGGAATTTCCGGAGTGGTTGCCGCCACGGACGAAACAGGCTCGTAACGCTCCGAAGGAGCTTGCGGCGTTTCCGGCAAAACTTCCGCCGGTACGCTGCTTGTGCAGCCGCTGCAGAATAGCGCAAACAGTATAAGAAAAAGCGCAAGCGTTTTTTTCATGGCTCATACCCCCCTCTTGAAAAAAATATACATAAAGACCGCGTTGAGCAGCAGGCATACGGGAACGCCTATGGAAAAGAGGGGTTTTTTCAGCTTATGCCTGAAAATCCTCATCCCGGCGAGGGCTCCTAACGCGCCCATGCAAAGGGCGAGCGTTATGAGCAGCTTTTCCGGTATGCGCCAGGCTCCGGTACGGGCCTTGATCTTGTCGAGGCCGTATAGCAGCATCACTATGATATTCCAGATTATAAGAGCCGCGCAAGGCGACATTGCATCGAGCATTTTTCCCTTCCTCCGGCGCATAAGAGCGCCGCAGAAATACTATATCACATTTTCGGCTCTGTCCACACAAATATCGCTCACTTTGTTTTATGGAACAATCCATATTGACATCGTATTCAAAACCAAGTAATATGGTTCCCGTTACTACATATCTCAGTTTGGTGTCTGAATGACAGGCAGAGGGGAACTATGAAAACCTATTTCAAAATTACGAATCACGAAACGATAAGGGACATACTCCTGAGTTCCGTAAAGGAATTTTCGCAGCGCTGCGCATTTATATTGCGCAAGGGCAGCGGATACGAGCGTATCAGTTTCGAGCGTCTGGGGCGCGAAGCGCGCTGTCTGGGCGCAAATCTTCTTGCCCGCGGCTGGCAGGGCCATCACGTTGCCATCTTGGGCGCCAACAGTTACGAATGGGTGCTCTCATTTCTTGCCGTCGTCCAGGGGCTTGGCACCGCCGTACCTTTGGACAAGGGCCTTACGAAGGAGGAGCTCATGCTCTTCTTCGGAATGGGCGATGTCGACGCCATAATATGCGACCGCGAATTCCTCGGCTATGTGGATGAATATATGGCCGATAATCGCAAACTGGCCGTCATCTGCATGGACGAAATTCCCGAGCTCTGCAAGAGCGCCGAAGAGGACATGCCGGCCCGCTACGACGCGCTCGAGGTCAGGTCCGAAGATACCGCGCTTATAGTCTTTACGAGCGGCACTACGAGCACATCCAAGGCCGTGGTTCTCAGCCACGGCAATATAGCGAGCAACGTCAACGGACTGAACGAACACGAGAGCTTCGGCCCCGACGAGGTGAACTTCGCCTTCCTGCCCTTCCACCACGTCTTCGGCCTTACGGGTCAGCTTTACTTTATAAACGTGGGAGCCTCTTCCGCCTTCTGCGACGGGCTGAGACATATCGCGAAAAATCTCGCGGAATACAAAGTCACCTCGTTTTTCTGCGTTCCCGCGATAATAGAGGCCATGCACAAGAGGATAATCAAGCGCGCCGAAGAGAGCGGAAAGCTGGAGACCATGAGAAAGGCTCAGAAGATTGCCCGCTTCCTGCTCAAATTCGGCATAGACGTAAGAAGAAAGCTCTTTAAGGACATACACGCGGCCCTCGGCGGCAGCCTGAGAACCCTGATAAGCGGAGCCTCCCCTCTCTCCCCGGACATTGCCCAGGATCTCAACGATTTCGGCATACTCACCATTCAGGGCTACGGACTTACGGAAACTTCGCCCACTATCGCGTCCGAAAGCATAAGAAAAAGGCGTCCCGGCTCCATAGGCACAGCCATGGCAAACACCGAGGTGCGGATATACGAGCCCGACGAGCAGGGTATCGGAGAACTGATAGTAAGGGGCCCGGGAGTGATGCAGGGCTACTACAAAAACCCCGAAGCGAGCACGGAAGTTATGAGGAACGGCTGGCTCCACACCGGAGACTATGCCAGGATAGACGAAGACGGCTTCATCTTTATTTCCGGACGCAAGAAGAACGTTATAGTTTTAAAGAACGGCAAGAAGGTCTTTCCGGAGGAATTGGAGGCGCTCATTGCCCAGCTTCCCTATGCCGTGGAGAGCATCATATGGGGCTGCGGAGATCTCAGCGACCCGGATATAGCCTTAAAGCTGGTCTACGACAGGGCGGAGCTCGCGAAGCACCATGCTCTGCCGGAAAACGCGGATGCGAAAGAAGTCGCGGCGCATATCTGGAAGGACATAAAGGAGATAAACGAGAAGACCTCCCGCTTTAAGCACATAAGCTATCTTACCGTAAGCGAAGAACCCATGGAGAAAACGACGTCGGCCAAGATAAGACGTGCGCAGGAGATCGCAAAAATACCGGAAGAAGATCTCGTACATGTATCTCAGGGCAAATAGAAAGGACACCCCGCACTAAGATGAAAACTCTTATGCACGACACAGGTGATCTGTTCCGTCTCCCGCGCTGGAACCGGATTCCGGACGTGGGTCTGTATATGGACCAGCTCATCACCTTCATAAATTC
>DAONZO010000045.1:0-7551 GCA_035406945.1 Bacillota bacterium
CGAGGCCTTCGCCTCTTTTGTATACGTCTTTTCCCTGACCCGTTACTTTCTTGTCTCTGCTTCTCGGCAGACCCTGTTTATTGGCCATTCCAAGCCTCCAAATATTACTTTCCGGAGATCAATACTCCTTCCGCCGCTATCCACGGTATCACGGATTCTCCCGTGGTGGTTTCGGCGGATATAGCGCTTATGTTCAAAAGAAGGTCGGCAAGGTTTCCGGATATCATGGTTTCGCTAACCGCGTCCGTAATCTTTCCGTCCTCTATCCTGAAGGAATTCTTCGCGACTCCGGAGAAGTCTCCGTTGCTGCTGGGCGCGCCTCCCGAGAAGCGGCCCACCAGAAGACCGTTTTTGACGCCCTTAATTATTTCGTCAAGGGATTTGTCGCCCGGCTTTATTACGGTCACTCCCGCGCTGTTCGGAGACCTCTTAAGGCCGGTCTTGTTGGCTGCGTAGAGGGAGAGCATAAAGGAGTTGAGAACTCCGTCCTTAATAACATCGTAGTCTTCGGAAATGAAGCCTTCGCCTGTCCAGCGCTCGCCGCCTATTATGCGCTCATCCAGCGGAGCGGCGGAGACGGTGAGCATGTCGGCGGCAACCCTGGTTCCAAGCTTGTCTTTCCAGATGCTGGTTCCGTCTATTATGCTCGAATCCGAGGTAAACAGCTCCAGAGCGCTGAATATGAAATCGCCGGCGCAGCCGGGCTCCATCACTATGGTTCCGGTAAACTTGCCTTCCACGGGCGTGGTAATTATGGACTTTTCGGCGGCCGCGTGGTCGCGTCTTAAGGTCTGCTGATCCAGGAAGGGCGTGCCAAGATCCGTTGTCACCAGACCCGTATAGAAGAAGGACGAGGTGTTTTCGCCGTCGTTTCCCGCAAAATCGGTAAACAGGCTGTAGGCCCCGCCTTCGGACTGCAGGCAGGCCCCCTTGCTGTTGCGGTAGACCGTACGGCCGCCGCGGTGCTGGCTTATGATTTCCGTCGTCAGTACATGGGGGAATTCCTTTGCGACGGATTCCTTAAACTCCTTGCAACGCTCAAAAAAGAGTTCGGTGTCGGGCGTTCTGCAGCCTCTGTCGAAGCCGGCCTCCTCGGCCTTGGGGTTGAGGCCCCAGGCTTCGTCGGCAACGCCGGCCTGCGCAACCTGCAGGCAATCCGAAACGGCCTGTTTAATGGCCTCTTCGGCAAAGCTGTTTATGCTCAGGTTTCCCTTTTTCCCGCCGACATAGGCGGTGAGCGAGAGCGAATTGCTTTCGAGGGTTCTGAACAAGGTAAATTCGCCTTCGGCGAGGTTGAATTCGTTTACGACGGATTCTCCGGCGCTCACAGCGGCGTCTTCCGCTCCGCTTTCCAAAAGCATTTTAAGCGCAAGCGCGGATACTTCTTTAAGCTTATCCATATCAGCGTCCTCCCATGGTTATTTTGCAGCGCATATCCGGACCTCCGAGGCCCACGGGTATCATCTGCTTCTTTCCGCAGTAGCCGCTGCTCTCCCAGGTCATTTCGGACGAGAGCATGTCGACCGTCTTGAGCATCTCGAAGGCTACGCCGGAAATTGTCGTGTCGAAGATGGCCTTTCCAAGTTTGCCGTTTTTGATTTCGTAGCCCATGGTTACGCCGAACATGAACTCTCCGGTATTGTCGGCCTGTCCGTTGCTCGTATCCGTAAGGTAGTAACCGTCGTCTACGGAAGCTATCATGTCTTCCAACTTATCTTTGCCCGGGTGTATGGCGGTGTTGCGCATCCTGATCAGGGGTTCGTCGGAGTAGGCGTAGGCTCTCGCGTTGCCGCAGGGCCGATCGCCGAAGCGCTCCGCGCTTTCTCTGTTGTGCATGTATCCGACCAGTATGCCGTCCTTTATTATGGGCGCATCAACTGCGGGTACGCCTTCGTCGTCCGCGAAGATGGGCAGGGGGCAGGGTTTCCCGAATGCCGAGCTCGCGAAGTCGGTGAGATTTACTATTTCCGACGCGACCTGTTTCCCGCGGCACTTGCCCGCCACGCTTCCGCCGATTACCAGGTCGGCTTCCACGGTGTGGCCTACGGCTTCGTGGGCCAGCATGCCTCCGAGTCCGCCGCCTATTATGACGGTCCTTAGTCCCGCCTCGGCGTAGACGGCTTCCGTCTTTTTCATAAGGTTGTCGTATATGCGGTCTACCGCGGGGTAGAGCAGGGCGGGGTCGGAAAATTGCTCGTCGAATCCGCCAAAGCCTCCCAAAGCCTTGAATACCTCAACCGGTCCGCCGTCTTTGGATTCGGCGTTGAGCACCACGTATATGTAGGCTCTGGGCATGGTCGAAAAAGCGTCCGCTCCGTCGGCGCAGAGCAGGCTTTTTTCCATGCTCTCCGTAAAGCACACGATGCGGCGGCCTATGAGCTTTTCTTTTTTTGCCACATAGTCGTCGAGTTCGCGCAGATATTCAATAAAGAGTTTCTGTTCGGCATCTTTCCAGTCAATTCTGTTGTCTATGACCCGGTGCGCGATTGCGGGTCTTGCCGGCTTGCCTTTTCCGGCGTGTTCGTCCATAAACAGGGCGTTGTGTTCGGCCGTTTTAAGCACTCTTTTCGCGGCCTCGCTGCTGAATTCGGCCTCCGAGGCAAAACCGTAGACGCCTCCTTTGCACAGCCTTGCGCAGACGCCCGAGCTCTCGGTTCGGACGTTGCCCACGAGGTTTCCCGAAAGGAGCATCACCCTGCGGTTGGTGTTTCTCTGGGCTCTCAGCTCGGCCTGCATGCCGGAGGGGAGATGCCCGCTTAAGGGTTTAAGTATGTCCTGCATAATATTTTTCCTTTCTGTAAATTTTAACGCTTAATTATAGCACGTTTCGCTCAAAAAAACACGGTTCCGCGGGGTTTGGGCCGCGGAACCGTGTAAAATTCATGTCAATTTTCGAATTGTATTTTATAGTCCGGGCGCAGGGCCTATTCAATGCCGCTAAGGTCGAAGCCTTCGAGCCACTTCTTCGCATCGGCGCACACCTTCTTAAGAAATTCCTCATCGAAGGGGCTGTCGAGGCCGGCGTTCTTAAGCAGGTCGACAAAGCTGCGGCTTCCGCCCTGCTTTGTGTAGGCCATGTAGTACTTCCAGGCGGACTCCATATCCTTTTGAATCATGGCCCAGAATTTGAGAGCGACCGCCTGCGCCAGACAGTAGTCTATGTAGTAGAAGGGCATGGAATATATGTGGTGCTGACGCTGCCAGCCCTCGCCGTCTCCGTAGAAGGGGATTTCGGAATCCAGACGCACCCAGGGCATATATATTCCGAGCAGGCGTTTCCACTCGTCGTGGCGCCGGCGCGGCGTCCAGCCGGGGTTTTCGAATACGCTGTGCTGGAAGTGATCCACCATGGTGCCGTAGGGTATGAAGGTGAGGGCGCCGGACAGATGCGAGTAATAATACTTGCGGCTGTCTTTTCCGAAGAAGCCTTCAATCCACGGCCAGGCGAAGAATTCCATGGACATGGAGTGAACCTCGCAGCCTTCCATGGAGGGCCAGTGGTATGCGAGGGGAACCCTGTCGCGATTCATATAGGCCGCAAAGGCGTGACCGGCCTCGTGCGTGATTACTTCGACATCGCCCTGAGTTCCGTTGAAGTTCGCGAATATAAAGGGGCAGCGGTATTCCGCAAGCTCCGTGCAGTAGCCGCCGGATGCCTTGCCTTCTTTGGAGAGTACGTCGAGCAGCTCGTTGTCGAGCATCATATTGAAGAATTCTCCGGTCTCGGGGCTGAGCTCCTCGTAGAACTTCTTGCCGTGAGCCAGTATGTCATCCGCGCTTCCGCAGGGTCTGGGGTTTCCTGAGCGGAAGGAGAGGGCGTTGTCGGCAAAGTTCATGGGATATTCTTTTCCGAGGCGTCTTGCTTTTTCCTTGTATATTTCGGCGGCAACGGGTACCAGGTACTTGACCACGGCCGCGCGGAACTTTTCTACATCCGCCTTGGTGTAGCAGTTTCTGCTCATGCGGTCGTAGCCGAGCGGAATGTAGTTTTCGTGACCCAATTCCTTCGCGATTTCGTGCCTCAGGTGAACCAGCTTGTCGTAGAGCTCATCCAGCCCGGGCTGATTTTCCTTGTACCATCTGCCCTCGGCCTGCCAGGCGGCTAGGCGGCGGGCGTCGTCGGGGTCGTTCTTAAAAGGCGTGAGCTGAGACAGGGTGTAGGTACTGCCCTCAAACTCTATCTGCGCGCTTGCGAGCAGGGTTTCGTAGTCGTCCGCAAGCTGATTTTCCTCTTGAAGCTGAGGTATTATCTCCGGCCTGAAGGTTCTAAGCGCAATCTCCGCGTTGACGAACATCAGGTCGCCGAATTCCTCGATAAAGTCCTTCTTGAAAGGGCTTTCGAGCATGGAGAGCATCCACTGCTGGCCGTATGCGGCAAGCTCCGGCCCCATCCTGTTCCAGACTTTGTTTTCCTCGTCGTAGAATTCGTCTCGGGTGTCTATGCTGTGCCTTATGCTCACCAGCTTGCCAAGGGTGCCGATGCGGCTGCTCAGCTTCTCCGCTTCGTCGAAGATTTTGCGGGCCTCCTTGTAGCTTTCTGCGGAATTGAAGCGCAATATGCAGTCATTAAGATGTTCTTTTATCTCGTCGAAGTTCGGACGTTCGTATTTCATTTCGGAAAACTTCATTCTTTTACCCTCCTTTTCAGTTTCACGTAACAAAAATAATATAACCGAGAAGCGGTCTTAAATCAAGGCGAAGACTCTTTCTTTTGTCCGATTCGAAAAGTCCGATGTTTTACCGTCTTTTAGGACTTTTCCGTTGCCAAGAGCGCCTTGAGATAGTAGAATTAAGAAAACGAGTTAGGAGGAGCTTACATGAACAATAGAACAACGGGCATGTTGTATGCGGTAGCGGGTGTCTGTTTCGCGGTGTCGGGAGCCGCCCGCCTTGTTGCCGGAAAGCTGCCGTCCGCCCTGCTTCAGGCCGGACTCGCGGTAGCCATGATGACTTTGGCCTTTAGAAGCTTCAAAACACACAGCGTTCAAAAGCAGAATGCTCAAGACGGTGAAACCATCGAAGAGATCTCCTGCGCGCAAAAGCCGGCGGACAGCGAGCCGGAGTCCGAAATTGAATATGAGCCGCAGGGCGGCTCCGAATAGATAAAAAGGCTACAAAAGACGGCTGAAATCTGTTATAATTAAGTGATTAAGCATTTCTAGACCAAGAGTAAAGTTTAAGGAGGATTAAGCATGGGTAAGTTTGTAGTAAAGCAAGTCAACACAGGATTTCATTTCAATCTGTTGGCAGGAAACGGCCAGGTTATAGGCGTGAGCGAGGTCTACACCACCGAGTCCGCCTGCAAAAACGGCATAGAAAGCGTAAGGAATAACAGCGGCGCCGCGGTTCAGGACACCACGCTCGACCCCGTTCCCGACGTAAAGAACCCCAAATACGAGGTCTACACGGACAAGAAAGGGGAGTTCAGGTTCAGGCTCAAGGCCTCCAACGGCGAGATAATACTCGCGTCCGAGGGCTATACGGCCAAGGCTTCCTGCTTAAACGGCATAGAGAGCGTAAAAAATAACGCTCCCGACGCGGAAGTTGAAAAGATCTAAGGATTGAACGTCCGCTGCACGGACGAATCGGATATCGTATTTTTGAAAGAACGGCATGGCTTGCGCTGTGCCGTTCTTTCTCTTCGCCTTGCGATGCGCTCGTTCGGCTCGGTCGCAGCTTGCAACGGCTTGACGCTCGCGCTGTGTGGCGGTTCCCTATTTGCACGAATCCTTTGGCCGATAAATGAGTTTCATTCATTAATTGCAAAAAGGATACGAATAATTCTGAAATTATTGCAAAAAGGATATGAATGTCTTAAAATAAAAGCGCGAAGTATACTTTGTATAGAAATAGAGGTGATTTTATGGTTCCTTACAATATCGAAGAACTAAAAAATATCATCGGTCCGATTGCGGCAAAACACGGTGTAGAGAGTGTTTCCTTATTCGGCTCATATTCGCGTGGCACTGCCTCTTCAAATAGCGATATCGATTTGAAGATTGAAAAAGGCGAGTTGCGTTCACTTTTTCAGTTGAGTGCTTTCCGTCTTGCGGTTGAAGATGCACTTAACTTACCTGTGGATCTTGTTACCAGTGAGGCCTCCGATGAGCGCTTTCTCGATATGATTTCCAAAGAGGAGGTGTTGCTTTATAGAAGTGCGTGACCGATTAATACTCGAAAAACGTGAAAATATTCTACAAGGCTGAAAACAATTTATATCTAAGAATGACTTTACAAAAGGCCTCTTCCCGATTTTGGGAGGAGGCCTTTCTGATTTTGCTTAACTTCTTCGGCTCGGTTGCAGCTTGCACCGCGGACACGCTCTCGCTAACACGGGTACCCCGAGCGGCTCTAAGCTCTGGCTGCGCCTTCGGCTTGCCAATCGCTAAGAACCGCGACCCGTGATTGTCCGCTTGTGCAAGGCTGACTCCCTCGCCGATTTTAACGCTATTCGCTGAGAGCTTTAAGAAGGTTTATCAGTGTTGTTGCAGCTTCGCCTTGCGATGCAGTCGTTCGGCTCGCTGCTTTTTACTTTTTAAAGCCATATTTACTTGGTGAGATTTTTAATGTAGTTCATCAGGATAGTTGCGGCTTCTGCTCTTGTGGCTGTGCCCTTGGGCGCCATCAGCGTATTGCTCCTGCCGCTCATAAGGCCGGTGGCCTTCGCCCATTTAAGGGCATCGAGCGCCCAGGCGGAGGTTTCGCCGGCATCGCTGTAAGCGCTCAGATCCGCCCTCTTGCTCACGTCCTGATTCTTGAATCCTGCGTAGGACATCATTATCGTGGCGAACTGCTCTCTCGTTATGAGCTCCTCGGGGCGGAATGTTCCGTCCGCGAAGCCCGCCACTATACCCTTTTGCTTAGCCCAGGCAACGCCCGCGGCATACCACTTGTCGCCCGCCACATCGCTGAAGCCTCCAAGCGTTACGCCCGGCTTGCCCTCCAGCGAATGCAGCATGGTAACGAGCATGCCTCTTGTGAGCTTTCCGTCGGGGTTGAACTTAGCAGGCGAAACGCCGGCCATAAAGCCCCTGTTGTAGGCAAAGCGCACGCCCTTAATCGCCCAGTGGCCCTTTACGTCCTTAAACGGCAGGGGTTTGTTGCGGGTGACTATAAAGGTGCTCAGGTGGTCTATCTCCACCTTCACGAAGAGCTTGCCGTCTTTCTTTACACAGACTCCTTCTAAAAGCTGGCTGCTTCCGCCCTTGGAAACGACCAGAACCTCGTACTTCTCGCCTTCCGTAAAGTCGGATTCATCGACGGGCAGGTAGACCGATATAGTATGTCCGCCGAAGGAGGTAATCTCCTTGCCTCCGGATGTGACGCTCACTTCCGCGACCAGCGCCACCTCTTCGTCCAAATCGTATTCTTCGGCCTCGGACTTATCCTGCTTTGCAACATTTACGCTTATGCTGTCGCCTTCCGCGCTCTTTGCTATTTCAGCCAGAGCCTCGGCGGGGAGTTCAACGCTTCCGTTCGGGGTTTCAACATTCAGTGCAAGACCCGCATCGGCAATCTTTTCTACCGACTCCGTGGGCAGGGTTGCGGTAA
>DAONZO010000046.1:0-7506 GCA_035406945.1 Bacillota bacterium
ATTGGCAACGGCTCTCGTTGAAACGGGCAGCCGCATGGACGATGTGATATTCGAGGAATTTAAGGGCACCGGCAACATGGAGCTCCACCTCGACCGTAAGCTCTCCGAGAAGAGGATATTCCCTGCGATAAATCTCAACAAGTCGGGGACCAGACGAGAGGACATGCTCATGAGCCCCGAGGAACTGGAGGCCGTTTGGCTGATGAGGCGCTCTCTGGCCGACATGGGTATACAGGACGCAACCGAAAATATAGTTTTCACCCTGGCTCATACCAAGACCAACACAGCATTTATTCAGCTTTATAAAAAGACGGGATACAGATAATGGACCTCAACAAGATTTTTATAAAAAACGCCTGTCCCACAAAGATGGGAGGGCAGGCGGTAATGAACGGAATAATGATGCGCGGAAGCCGCGGCATGGCGATAGCCGTCAGAAAGCCGGACGGAAATATTCACCTCGCGAAGGGCTCGCTCAATCCGCCGGGAAAACTGAGCAGGATACCTGTTTTAAGGGGAGTGGCGGCCTTTGTTTCCTCGCTTTCCACGGGCATGAAGATACTCATGTACTCGGCCGACAAGCTGGAGGAATTCGAAAAAGAGCAGAACGCGGAAGCACCTGTCATAAAGGAAAAGAAGCCGGGAAAAGCGGGAGCTTTCTTCTCAGTATTTGTTGCCATGCTCATTACGGTAGCCTTCTTTATAGTGCTGCCCGCCTTTACGGTCAATCTGCTTAAGAAGGCCGGTTTGGAAAACGTCATTCTTCTGAATCTGGCGGAGGGCTTTCTGCGCATAAGCATATTTGCGGCCTACGTTTTCCTTATATCCCGCATGGAGGAAATAAAGACGGTCTTCCGCTATCACGGAGCCGAGCACAAGACCATACACTGCTACGAAAACGGGCTGGAGCTTACGCCGGAAAACGCCCAAAGCTTCTACACCCTTCACCCGCGCTGCGGCACCAGTTTTCTGATGTTCGTGATGATTATATCTATTTTGGTGTTTTCTTTCTTCGGCTGGCCCGACCTCAGAATACGCATAGCGGCAAAAATAATTATGCTGCCCGTAATAGCCGGGCTTTCCTACGAGCTTCTGCAGTTCACCGGAAGGCATGCCGGGCCGCTTGTAAAAATACTCAGCCTGCCGGGAATACTGCTGCAAAAGCTCACCACGGCCGAGCCGGATCTTAAGCAGCTGGAGGTGGCCATAGCGGCGCTTAACGCCGTAGCCGGCTCTCAGGAAGACCAGGGCGCGGAGATATCTTTCTGGGCCGGAACCATATATCCCGATCGCCCCGCCGAAAAAGACGAGGACGCCACGGAAGAATTCAAAAAGATGATGAAACAGGATAACTGATATTCGCCAAGCTTCCACAGAATTTTTATTAAGGGAGAGTGAGAAAATGATATTCAAAAAAAGAGTGTCGGAGTATATGAAGAACAACTTTTCGGAAGTGCTTCATACCACTCTGAATCCCGCGGGGCCCGGGGTGGTCAGGATACACCTGGTTCCGCCCAGGAACGACGATGGCGACGCAGGAGCCAGCGTGGCCATAATCAACGGACAGGACATAGTACCTGTCAACACCTCCTGGAGCATTCTGCTTGCGGAGTTCATAAAGGCAGTCAACGCCTACAGCGGCAGACCCGTGCACGACGAAGACGTCGCGGACATAATAAGGAACACGTTAAAAGGCGTGCGCAAGGTCTATCCGCTGCTTTCGGGCAAGCTCATCAAAAACGACATATACAAGATAATGAATACCTTTCAGCAGATAGCCAGAGGAGAGAGCACGGACGAAGCGATAGGCTGCCTTAACCTGGGGGACTATTCGGTGTTCATGAGGGCTCCTCACAGAATGGACCTTATGGTAAGCGCCATGACCCGCGAGGGCAGCTGGCACTGCAACCAGAGGTGCATACACTGCTACGCGGCGGGTCAGCCCCTTTCCGAGGAACGCGAACTGTCCACCGAAGAGTGGAAGGCCGTTATAGACAAGTGCAGGGAGGTCGGAATACCCCAGCTCACCTTTACGGGCGGCGAGCCCACCATGCGGGAAGACCTGGTGGAGCTTATAGAGCATTCGGCCTGGTTTGTTACGAGGCTGAACACCAACGGGCTTGCTCTGACTTCCGAGTTCTGCCGCAGACTGCACGCCGCCTCTCTGGACAGCATGCAGATAACCTTTTACTCCGCGGTCGAGAAGATACACAACACCCTCGTAGGAGCGGAGCATTATGCGGATACCGTCGCCGGCATTGAAAACGCAATAGAGGCCGGAATAAACATAAGCGTCAACACCCCGCTCTGCACTCTTAACCGCGATTACAGAAGTACTTTGGAGTTTCTGCACTCAAAGGGAGTAATATACGTCACCTGCTCCGGTCTCATAACCACGGGCAGGGCCGCCTGCGAAAGTTCCGAGAGGCTTCAGCTTTCCGAATCGGAGATATCGGAAATCCTGCGCGAGGCCGTTGAATATTGCCATGCCAACGGGATGGAGATAAGCTTTACTTCGCCGGGCTGGGTGGACGGCGCCCTTTGTTCCGAGCTTGGAATTTCCACGCCTACCTGCGGGGCCTGTCTCAGCAATATGGCCATTACTCCGGGAGGGAACGTGGTTCCCTGCCAGAGCTGGCTTTCCGACGACGCGCTCGGGAACATGCTTTCGGACGACTGGGATGATATATGGGAGAGCGAGGCCTGCCGCAAGCGGAGGGAATACTCCGCCTTTATGCTGGGCGAATGCCCGTTGCGCCTTTATGCGGATTGCGAGGAGGGAAAATCTGATGAATAAGAAGATTAATAAGATAATGTCCGCCGCGGCGCTTCTGCTCTGCGCGCTGCTTTTAGCTTCGACCTGCGTTTTCGCGGGTTCTCCTACGGACCAAATAATAAACTATGTAATAAGCGCCGAGCTCAACGAAGACGCGACGGTAAATCTCAGCTACCATCTGGAATGGATGGTGCTGGAATCCGACGGAATAGGCCCCGTCAGCTGGGTCACGGTGGGTATTCCCAACAGCCATTACATAAGCTATGAGGCTCTGAGCGACAATATTTCCAAACTCTCTTACAGCGGAGGCAGTCTCAGGATAGACTTCGATACGGAATACTACGAAGGAGAGATTATAAGCTTCGATTTTCTCGTCGTTCAGGACTACATGTACCGTACCGACAGCCCGAGCGAGGGCCTGACGACCTTCAGCTTTACCCCCGGCTGGTTCGACGAGATAGCGGTCGACAATCTCACCATACGCTGGAAGAGCGACAATTTGGACAGCTGGTCTCCGGATTGCCTCGTTAAGGACGGCTTCAACGAGTGGAATACTTCGCTTTCCCCGGGAGACACATTCACCGTACACCTCACTTATCCGACCGAGGCCTTTGCCTTCGACGAGAGCAAGGGAAGCCTTCCTCAAGAGGAATACGGCGATTACTACGACGGCGGATACTACGAGTCTTACAGCCCCGGCATCGGAGACTTTATCGCCCCCATAATCAGCTTCGGATTCATAGGCGCTTTATTCGCCATCGTTTCGGCTCTCATTAAAAAGTCTTACAAGTCCGCGGCAAACTTCGGCGCCACCACGCCCAAGATAACCCGCACCAAGGTGACCTATTACCCCGTATGCCAGGGCTGCGGAGCTCCGCGGGCGGAGGGCGAAACCTATTGCGCTCACTGCGGACGAAATTATATAAAGAGCGAGGAGATAATAAAAGAAGAGGAAGTCAAGCCGGAAGACCGAGAGGCTCTGAAATTCAAGCGCAACGGAGAGTATCGCTACTCTTCCTCTCCGGATACCTACGTCAGGGTGAATGTCATCAACGTACCGGTGGTGCGCTCGTACAGTTCTTCGTCGAGCAGCAGTTCCCGCAGCTCCTGCGCTCACAGTTCCTGCGCCTGCGCCTGTGTTTCCTGCGCCTGCGCCTGCGCCTGCGCCGGGGGCGGACGGGCGGGCTGCTCCGTAAAGGACTTCTACAATACGGGTCTTAAACTCCGTCAGCTTGAACGTATAGCGAAAGGGAAAAAGTCATAAGTAAACCTTAAGTAAAATTTCAAAAATCCGAAAAAACGGGATTGATATTTTCTTTTTGCGGGAGTATACTCCCCCTGTTGCAATTTTACGGGGGGAGTTGATATTTCCGAAATGCAGACAACAGAATACTTTAAGGTTGAGGCGGGTACGAGGAATTCCGCCGCGGCATATAATAACGACATTCATAGCTCAGAGCAATAGCCTGAGCTATTTTGTGTTTCATGGAGAGGAAGAAGAGATGATAGAGATTAAGCACTTAAGAAAAGAATTCGAGGATGCCACTCCGCTCGAAGACATCAACATAGTCATTAACGAGGGCGACGTCATATCGGTGATAGGTCCTTCCGGAACAGGCAAGTCCACTCTGCTTCGCTGCATTAACATGCTCGAAGAACCGACTTCCGGCGAGATAATTCTGGACGGACAGGACATAACGAAGAGGGGTACGGACATCAATGAGGTCCGCAAAAAAATGGGCATGGTCTTCCAGTCCTTCAACCTCTTCGGCCACCTCACCATCATAGAGAATATAATGAATCCGCAGATCAGCTTGCTCGGAAGAAGCCGCCAGGAGGCCTACGATAAAGCCATGGAGCTGCTCAACACGGTGGGTCTGGCCTCCAAGGTTCTGTCCTATCCGGACGAGCTTTCCGGCGGTCAGCAGCAGAGAATAGCCATAGCGCGAGCCCTTGCGATGGACCCCGAAATAATACTCTTCGACGAGTCCACCAGCGCCCTCGACCCGAGCATGATAGGCGAGGTGCAGTCCGTAATAAGGATGCTCGCCAAGACGGGCCGCACCATGATGATAGTGACCCACGAAATGGATTTCGCGCGCAAGATATCCAATCGCATACTCTTTATGACGGACGGCGGCATATACGAAGAGGGAACGCCCAGGCAGATATTCGAGACGCCCAGAAAAGAAAAGACCAAGCACTTTGTGCGCAGGCTCACTTCTCTCAGTTATCACATAAAGGACGAACACTTCAACTTTAACGCGATGTACGATGAGCTTCAGTCCTACGCCGAAAAGCTGCTCATAGAAAACGAACGCATGAGCAGGCTGCAGCTGTGCTTTGAGGAAATCTGCGTCAATAACATTCTCGAAAGGGATGTCGACCGCGATGTTTTAGTAAACATTGAGTATTCGGAAAAGCAGGATGTACTGACCATAAAGATACGCTACAAGGGCGAACACTTCGACATAGAAGACACGGACAATGCTCTTTTCAGCGAGGTTTTGGAGGACTACATGACGGTTTTTGAAGACGAGACTTTCCCCGCCGAAGAACCCGGCGAAGACAACCCGTTCGCCGCTTACAACAACAAGATTACCATTAAGCTGAAGTGGGAGGAGGCCTAAGATGAAAAAGAAAATCGCAGCCCTTGCAGTTTGCGCAATCTTTGCGTTTACGCTGCTCGCATCCGCGGTGAGCGCCTTCGCCGCCGAGCCCGATGGCGAAATAAACACGATAAAAGACTTAGACGGCAAAACCATAGGCGTTCAGACCGGCGTGCTCTACGAAGACCTGATAAAAGACGAGATTCAGGATGAAGAATGGGCTTACTTCAAGATGCCCAACGATATGATAGGAGCTCTTAAGGCAAATAAGATAGACGCCTACCTCATAGAGGAAGTCGGCTACTACGCCCAGCGCTACGCTCACCCCGAGCTTGTTCGCATGGAAGAGAGCGCGGGATACTGCGACTTTGCCGTGATAGTCGGAAACAAGGACGGCAAGCAGGAGCGCATCTTCGCCGAGCTTCAGGAGTTCATAGCCGCGAAGAAGGCCGACGGCTGGCTGGATTCCCTCTACGACTACTGGGTAAAGAACTGGGATCCCAACAGCTGCGTCATTAAGGAAATACCCGAAACTACGGGCGAAAACGGTACGGTAATCATAGCCATAGAAGGCGGCTACGAACCCTTCTCCTTCGAGAGCAACGGCCGCTTCTCCGGCTACGACGTGGAGTTCATGATGAACTTCTGCGCGGCCTACGGTTATCAGTGGGATTTTCAGGCCATGGAGTTCGACGCGATAGCGGTCGGCGTCATCGCAAATAAGTACGACTTCGGAATGAACATAGTCGTGGACGAGGAGCGCGCCGAAAACTCCGTGCTTTCCGACCCCTACTACAGATGCGACATAGTCTTTGTCATGAACGGCGAAAAGGACGATGACGCCGGCTTTTTCGAGAGGATAGAGAGGAGTTTCTACAACACCTTTATTAAAGAAGACCGCTGGAAGCTCTTTGCCGAGGGCATTTTAAGGACCATGTTCATAACCCTCTGCTCCGTGCTTTTCGGTACTGTGCTCGGCTTCTTAATATACATGAGCTGCCGCCACGAAAACCCCTTCGCCAACGCGCTCGCGGGGCTGTACAGCTGGTTCATGGAAGGAATCCCTACGGTAGTATTCCTTATGATACTTTACTTCGTAGTATTCGGAAGCTCCAGCGCCATAAGCGGAACCTGGGTTTCCATAATCGGCTTCACCCTCATATTCGGAAGCAATATGTACGATATGCTCAAGGTCGGCTGCGGCGCGGTTCCCAAGGGTCAGACGGAAGCCTCCAGAGCGCTCGGATACAGCGACCGGCAGAGCTTCTTTAAGATTATACTGCCGCAGGCGGCAAGGCATTTCCTGCCCATATTTAAGAACGATGTGGTATCTCTGATTAAAGAGACGGCGGTGGTCGGCTACATTGCGGTAATGGACCTCACCAAGATGGGCGACCTCGTAAGAAGCCGCACCTACGAGCCTTTCTTTCCGCTGATTTTTACCGCCATCGTGTATTTCCTGATAGCGGCCGTCTTCACCTCGATAGTCGGCAGAATAGAAATCAACATCAACCCCAGGAGACGTCCGGACGAAAAGGTGCTGAAAGGCATTAAGGAGTGGGAGTAGTTCCACACTAAAACTTATAAAAGCGAGGCTAATGGACTTGTAGGTTTTGTTTTTTTGTGGTAACATCTATATGTATGAAAACGGCTATGGAATGACATAGCCCGAATTGAACAGTTTCGAGTGCCGCATGCGGTGGGCTGTCCCGCCGGGATAAGAACTGCATGTGTGTTAAAAGGGAAGCCGGTTGGAATCCGGCACGGACGCTGCCACTGTAAAGGTCCGCCCTCCCGCGGCGAAAGCCGGCCATTGAATCTTACAGGATTTGAAAAGGAAAGGGAGAGCAGAATAAGAGACCGAAGTCAGGAGACCTGCTCGAAATTAATGCCGTCACGCGAAAAATGACATTGGCATGGTATATAGGGTGCGAAAATACAGCCGCACGACAGTAAATATTTACTGTTGTGCGGTTTTTTACTGTCGGCTTGTCTTTTTTGATGCGATACCTTCGCCGACTTATAGAAAAGTTGCACCCGAAGGCAAAGAAAACAAATTCGCGAAAAATCAGCGATGCGAATTTTTCCAAAGAGGCCAAGGATGGAGGGAGGTGCATTTCT
>DAONZO010000047.1:0-1885 GCA_035406945.1 Bacillota bacterium
CATGAGCATACACGAGAGCCAGAGCCGCTTCTACGAAAATATCATCGGTAGAAGCAGAGCCTTTGCGGATCCCTTGCTTGCCATTTGCAAAGAATTCTTTCCGGAGCAGCTTGCGAACGTCGACGCCGATCTGTTCTGGAGAGTGGCAAATATAGCAAAGCCCTCGCTCATAAGGATTGATGCCGACGAGTTGACCTACTCAATGCACATTATGGTGCGCTACGAAATAGAAAAAGCCCTGATATCCGGCGAGCTTAAGGTTTCCGAAGTTCCGGGCGTGTGGAACGAGCTCTACAAAAAATATCTGGGCATAAGCCCCTCAAACGACCGCGAAGGCTGCCTGCAGGATACCCACTGGTCGGGCGGAGCCATAGGCTACTTCCCGTCCTACGCGCTCGGCAGCGCCTACGGCGCGCAATTCCTGCACCGGATGGAAAAAGACCTTCCCGCAATGTGGGACAGCGTCGCCAAGGGAGATCTATCCTCCGTAAGCGCGTGGCTGCACGAAAGGATACACCGCCACGGCAGCCTCTACAAGCCCGGAGAGCTTATGCGGAATATCTGCGGAGACTTCGACGCTCAGTATTTCGTGGACTACCTGACGAAAAAATACGGCGAGCTATACAATCTGTAATGCCGGATGTTTCGTTCGGCCAAAATAAATGCCGCCCCCTTTATCGGTAGCATGGGGTGCGGCCTCCTGAAAGCAGCAGAAAGGGCCACGGGCAGCCTCGCATTAATGAGCAGAGCGGGCAAATCCGGCACCATGGCCCTTTCTTCCGGGGTCTGACTTACCCGGCAACAGGTATCGGTAACCGCTTCAAGCGATAGAGCATTGAAGCGGCAAAACTCAAAGCAACTTTGGCTTACGCCAAGCTTTATACAAAGTATATCATATCAATGCATGGTGCACAATGCATTAAAAAAGGCTTGCAATTTTTTTGTTTATGTTTTATGATGTAGAGCATAAAATAAACAAACTTAGGCGGTATTAAATGAGCATCAACAAATTATCTTTGTCGGAGCAGATATATCAGGATATGCGAGAAAGGATTGCAAATCGGGAGCTGCTTCCGGGGCAGCGCCTGGTGGTGCGCCAACTCCAGGAGCTTTATGACGTCAGCTCCACCCCCATCCGCGATGCTCTGTTCTTACTGCAGTCCAACGGTTTTATCACCGTCAGCAGCGGCGGCAGCGCCCGCATCGTCGAAATGGACGAAGAGAAGATTCGACATTTCAAGGCGGCCCTGCGCGTCAGCTACATCGCCACGATGCGGCTCATCGTGGAAAACGGTCAGCAGGAAAAAATTCTGGCTCTGCTGCGCGAGCAATACCAGAAGGAACTGGACTGTCTGAATGCCCCGGATCGAGTCAGGTCCAAGGCTCATGCGGACTTCATCAACATCTTTACGGAAAACACCGGCAACCCCATATGGTTCGAAATGACGGGGCCCCTTCTGGGAAAGTCGGTGGTAGCCTTCGGCGGTTTTTGCACACCGGAGGCTCTGGAAGACGACCGCAGACTCATCGCAGCAATGGAGGCTGAAGACTATGATGAGGTTCTGGATCTTCTTATCAAGCAAGTGGATTATTTAGAATAAAGAAAAAGCTACTTCGACGATTTTGATGACATATGAAAAAAGAGGTGCCGTTTTAAAAACGACACCTCTTTTTAGCTCTTTGTTTTGCATCCCCGTTTCGGCGCAAACATCCTTGCAAATATCGCGCGCTAATGGTATAAAAAACAAGTAAGCCTTAATGAAATACACTGGGTCTAAATTACGAAAGACGGATAATATGAAGAGATGTTCGGGAATAATCCTGCCTTTATACTCGCTCCCGTCTAAATACGGGATAGGAGCGCTCGGAAAAGCGGCTTTTGACT
>DAONZO010000047.1:1895-7480 GCA_035406945.1 Bacillota bacterium
TGCCGATTTTCTTGCCGCGGCCGGGCAAGGGCTGTGGCAGATGCTGCCCCCGGGGCCTACGGGCTATGGGGATTCACCGTATCAAAGCCTTTGCGATTCGGCCGGCAACCCCTATTTTATAGACCTCGAACTGCTTAAAGAAGACGGCCTGCTTACGGACGAAGAGCTTGCCGCCTGCGATTTCGGCGGCGAGCCGCGCTATGTAGACTACGGCAAACTCTTCGAAGGCCGCATGGAGCTTCTTAAAAAGGCGAAGCTGCGCGGCTGGGATAAAGACGCGGAGGAAGTGACGGCCTTTCGCCTGGAAAACGCATCCTGGCTGGAGGACTACGCCCTCTTCATGGCCTGCAAAAAACACTTCGATTATCTGCCGTGGATGCAGTGGCCCGACAGAGAACTGCGTCTCGGAAAAGACGGCAAAACACTAAAGCTTTGGGCCGCCGAATTGAAAGCAGACGTAGAGCTTTTTATATACGTTCAGTTCCTGTTCTTTAAGCAGTGGAATAACTTGCGCGCCTATCTGCGCTCACTGGACATATCCGTAGCAGGAGACCTTCCGATATACCCCGCCTTAGACAGCGCGGAGGTCTGGGCGAACAGGCGCTTCTTCCTGATGGACGAAGAAGGACGCCCGAGCGCCGTAAGCGGCGTTCCGCCCGACGACTTCACAAAGGACGGACAGCTCTGGGGAAGCCCCCTCTACAACTGGGAGACCCTTAAAGAAGACGGTTACGGTTTTTGGATACGCCGCATAGGTGAGGCCGAAAAGCGCTTCGACTATATTCGCATAGACCACTTCCGAGGCCTCTACAGGTACTGGGCGGTTCCGGCCGGAGCCGAAAGCGCCGCCGAAGGCGAATGGCGATTCGGACCGGGTATGGACTTTATAGGACGCATGAACGACTGGTTCGGAAGCTCACGTTTTCTTGCGGAAGACCTGGGCGCGCCCGACGAAGGTGTCGGCAGGCTGCTTAAAGAATCCGGATGGCCCGGAATGAAGGTGCTCGAATTTGCCTTTAAGCCCGGAGAAGACAGTCCCTACCTTCCGCACAATCACATAGAAAACTGCCTGTGCTGCACGGGAACTCACGATAACCCGCCATTGGCGCAGTGGATAGAAGAAGCCGACGAGAAGACAAAAGAAAAGGCGGTATTCTACACCGGAATACGCTCGGAGCAGGATTTGGCGGTCTCCCTGATAAGGGCGGGCATGAGCTCCGTAGCAAAGATATTCATAGCCCAGATGCAGGATTATCTGGGGCTCGGAAAGGCTCACCGCACCAACAAGCCCGGAACAAGCGAGGGCAACTGGCGCTGGCGCATGCTGCCGGGCGAAGCCTCGCCTAAGCTGGCAAAGGCTCTGAAAGAGATAAGCGAACTATACGGAAGAAGCCGGTCAGATTCCGAGCAGGGCGTTTAGCGCAAAAGCTACCCCGTCTTCCGTATTTGGCAGGGTAATCCAATCCGCAGCCTCTTTAAGCTCCGGCTCGGCGTTCCCCATGGCGACGCCAACGGCCGCCGCCTGCAACATTCGAAGATCGTTGGTGTTGTCCCCGAAGGCCATGACGGATTCGCTGCCGAGGCCGAGACTTTCCGCAAGAACGCGCAACGCCTCACCCTTGGAGGTTGTGGCGCCTCCTATTTCTATGTTGTAGGCGGTAGAGCTTACAACACTTATTCCTTCCACTTCCCCAAGCTCTCTAAGGTATCTTGCGCGTTTTTGCATATCCGCAAATATCAGGTTTATGTTTTCCATGCGATGCGCGTTCTCCAAGAGCAACGACAGCACTCCGTCGCACGGCGTCCTCGTCTTTTCGCGATATTTTATGCCCGACTCGCTCACCCCGTAGCGCGCAAGATTGTTTAGGCAATAGGCTTCGGCAAAGACGAAGCCGTCGAAAAAAATCTCTTTCATTACGTCGTCTTCGATCAGCCAGGGCATTATGCTCTCTATGGCCTCCCTCGTAAGCAGGTTTTCGTATATGGAAGCTCCTGTATTAAGGTCGATGGTTCTTGCACCGTTGCTCGTCACCGCGTAGCGTATGCCCGGGAAACCCGTAACGTAGTCCGGAACGGTGCCATATTCACGACCCGTGGCTATGACCACATGAAAACCGGAAGCCACGGCCCTTAAAAGAGAAGCCTTCGTTTCGGCCGACAGAAGGCTGTGTTCGTTCAGCAGGGTTCCGTCCAAATCGAAAGCTAATATTTTGATTTTTGAAAGAATGTTGCTATCCATCAATCCTCCTCTGCACGGGGGTTTTTGTCGGTAAGAATAAGGGCGGCGGAAAACAGAACCAGCAGCCCGCCAAGAAAACTTCTTGCCGTCATGGCCTCTTTCAGCAGGAGCACGCTTACGGCGGTGGTGGTTATGGGCTCTAAAATGCCTAAAATGCTTGCGGTGGCAGAGCCTGCGCGCTTTATGGCCTCGGGTATTATGGCGTTTCCAAGGCAGACCACAAGAAGCGCGGTTATGACGCTCCAAAACATGGTTTCGCTTCCGGGATGCAGAAAATCTTCTCCTTTCACAAGACAAAACGCCAGCATGGCCACAGAGGAAGCCGCCGTACAATAGAAGGCGCAGACCGGACCCGGAAGGCTTTTGAGCCCCGTCCTGGCTATGAAGATAATATAAGCCGCAAAGCCCAGACTGCTCAGCAGGGCATAGATTATGCCCTTAAGACTCAAAGCCGACGCTGAAAACATGATCAGCCATATTCCGCCTATCGCGAAAGCCATGGCAAGTATCTTGCGGCGGCTGAGCTTTTGTCCGAAAATAAAAAACTCGGCAAGCGCTATTATCACCGGGTATACGTAGTGGATACAAATCGTGAGACCCACGGATATATAATCGTATGCGGAATATATCAGCACCGGCGTAGCGCAGCTCACCAGTATTCCGGCCGTGGAAATAAAAAGCAGCTGCCTTGAATTGATTTTAAGGCTCATGCCTCTTATCTTTATATAGGCAAAGAGCAGCGGCAGAGCCACCGTATTCCTTAGAAGGATAAGGACAACGCTTCCCGCTCCGCCGGACATGGAGTATTTTGCCGTTATTCCGCCGAGCCCGTAAAAGAAGTAGGCGATTATTGCTAAAAATACGCCCTTCCTGTATTCTTTATCCTTCATTTCCCGCCTCGGCATCCTCCGGGCTCATGTGGTCGAGCAGGGACAACTGGCCGTAGGACCTCTCCTCTTCTTCGGCGTCCTCGGGCAACAGGGAAATTATATCGTCAAGCTCCGGAAGTTCCGATATGTTCGCGAAACCGAAAAGCTTCAAAAACTTCTTCGTCGTTCCGTAAAGAATAGGGCGTCCGATGGAGCTTGCCCTGCCTTTTTCAACTATCAGTTCTTTCCTGAGCAGGCCCTCCAATACCCTGTCGCTCCTTATGCCTCTTATGGAGTCTATTGCTCCCTTGGTCACCGGCTGCCTGTACGCTATAACGGCTAAAACCTCCAGCGCGGACTGGCTGAGCCTCTTCTCCTTTACCGGAGTGCAGAATTTTTGTATGTAATCGTCGTTCTGCGGGTTTGTGCAGAGCTGAAAACTTCTGTCTATCTCTCTTATGGCGAGACCGCTTCGCCTGTTTGCATACTCCTGCGCAAGCTCTCGAAAGGCCTCGACGGCATCCTCCGCCGATATGCCGAAAAGCTCGGCAACGGCCTTTGCCTCGAGAGGCTCTCCCCATACGAAGAGCAGCGATTCGAGCGCCGATTTTATACTATGACTTGCCATTCTCACCTCCGCTTATAAGGGAAACTTCTATATCCGAAAATCTCTTCTTCTGCTTCGCGCTTACGGCTCTTTGCTTCAGAAGCTCCAACAGAGAGACAAAGGTAAGGACCGTGCCGTAGCGGCTCGGATCTCTTTCGACCATCTCCGAAAACATCATCTTCTTTTTCTTTCGTTTCCCGAACAGACCCATTATCTGAGATATGCGATCCTCTATGCTCATGCGGTTTCTTTCGAGACGCTCGTACTGACGATGCATCTCCGCCATGCGCTGCTTCTTGAAGATGAAACCGCGGAAGGCGCTCACAAACTGCTCCGTGCTGCTGTAAATGCTCTCCTCCGGCTCCGAAGCGTAGACGGAAATATCCTCCTTGGGCTTGACGTGTATGTGCGAGCCTTCCTCTTCTTTTTGCGCAAGCAGCGCAGCCACCGCCTTAAAGCGCTTGTACTCCAAAATACGGGCGACCAGCTCTTTTCGCGGGTCTTCGCAGGAGGCAAGCTCTTCGTCTTCTCTTTTGGGCAGCAGCATTTCGGATTTGAGCTGAATCAGCTCCGCCGCAAGCACCATAAACTCCTGAGCCACGCTTACGTCCTGACGCTTCAGCTCGCTTATGTAGTCCAGATACTGCGATGTAATCTCGGACACCTTTATATCGTAGATGCTCATCTTCGCGTGCTCTATCAGGTAGACGAGCAGGTCGAAGGGGCCCTCGAACTGTTGTATTTTTACCTTATATCCCATTCTTTAAGGGCCTTTACTATGCGCTCGCAGGAACGGCCGTCTCCGTAAGGGTTGATTGCGTGAGCCATGCGGCGGTACTCCTCGGGGTCGCAGAGCAGCTGCTTCGCCATGGAATAGATGGTTTCGCGCTCCACGCCGACCAGTTTTGCCGTACCCGCCTCTATCGCCTCGGGGCGCTCGGTTTCCCGCCTGACTACGAGCACGGGCTTTCCGAGAGCCGGAGCCTCCTCTTGCATGCCGCCGGAGTCGGTGAGTATAAAATAGCTCTTTGCCATTAGGTTTACAAAAGGTTGATAGGTGAGCGGCTCTATCAGGTGAACGTTTTCTATGCCGCCCAAATAGCCCGCGGCCTTTTCCCTCACCTTGGGGTTGAGGTGGACGGGGTAAACTATCTCCACGTCGCTAAACTCACTTGCGATATCCGCAAGAGCGGAAAATATGTTGGCCATATTTTCTCCCAGGTTTTCCCTGCGGTGGCAGGTGACGGTTATTACGCGCTTTCGTTGAAAATCTATGTTCTTAAGGGTTTCATCCTCAAATTCGTAGGCTTTGCCGGCAACGGTGAGCAGGGCGTCTATGACGGTGTTGCCCGTTACCGCTATCATCTCCGGATCGACGCCCTCGCGCACGAGGTTGTCTCTGTTGCGCGCCGTTGGAGCGAAGTGAAATTCGGCTATGTCGCCGGTAAGCAGGCGATTCATCTCCTCCGGAAACGGCGAATACTTGTTGTAGGTACGAAGCCCCGCCTCCACATGACCCACCGGAATCTGCTGATAAAAGCAGGCGAGGGCGGTGGCAAAGGTGGTGCTGGTGTCTCCGTGGACCAGAACAATGTCCGGATCTTCCTTTTGGAGCACGGGTTCAAGACCCTGAAGCACGCCGCAGGTTATCATGCTTATGGTCTGGCCCTGCTTCATTATGTTGAGGTCGTAGTCCGGCGTAAGCTCGAAGAGCTCAAGCACCTGATCGAGCATGCTCCTGTGCTGGGCGGTGACGCAAAGTACGGATTCTATATCGGAATCGGCTTCCAGGGCTTTTACGAGCGGAGCCATCTTTATGGCCTCCGGCCTGGTTCCGAAGACGGTCATGATCTTTATCATTCTTCCTCCT
>DAONZO010000048.1:0-4320 GCA_035406945.1 Bacillota bacterium
CACTCTATGTGCCAGCCGGGATATCCTTCTCCCCAGGGAGAGTCCCATTTAAGAGCCTGATCTTCGAACTTCGATTTCGTAAACCAGAGCACGAAGTCGTTCTGGTTGCGCTTGTTAACGTCCTCTCCGACGCCTTCTCTTACGCCCACATTGAGATCTTCCGCGTTGAAGTCGTGGAATATGTAGTAGCGCTCGAGTTTTGAGGTGTCGAAATAAACGTTGCCGCCGGCAAAGTAGGCGAAATCCTTGTCTATGAGGCCGGAAATTATTTCGATATACTCATCTATGCAGTCGGTTGCGGCTTCCACCACGTCCGGCGTTTTAATGTTGAGCTTGCGGCAGTCCTCGAAAAAGGCGTCGGTGTAGAATCGGGCTATCTCCAATACGCTCTTTTGCTCGCGCTGCGCGCCTTTAAGCATCTTGTCCTCGCCTTCGTCGGCATCGTCGGTAAGGTGACCTACGTCGGTTATGTTCATGACACGCTTTACATTGTAGCCGTCGTAGCGCAAGAACTTTTCGAGTATATCCTCCATAATGTAGCTGCGCAGATTCCCTATATGAGCAAAATGATAGACCGTGGGCCCGCAGGTATACATCTTTACCAGCTGCGGATCGCGGGGAACAAAGAGCTCTTTTTTTCTGCTTGCGCTGTTATACAAATACATGATACTTACCTTCTTCCTTTACGAGCTGAATATGTCAGGATTGTATCATTCGAAGACCTGTAATGTCAAGGCGGCGCGGGCTTGCGGGGCAGGAGCTTGGCGCATTAATGAGATGTAAAAGATATCATTTTAAGCGTTTCCGTATTCACTTTGTATTTTGGATGATGTATAATCTTTAGAAGTTATGGTGAAGGTGTAATATGGTATTCAGCAGCATATCTTTTATATATCTGTTTCTTCCCGTCTTCCTTATAGTTTACTACAAGGTGCCGGAGAAATTTAAAAACCACATCCTGTGTTTCGGCAGCCTTGCTTTTTATATAATAGGCTCGATTGAAAGACCTCTTCACATACTTGTTTTCATAATATGTCTTATTGTAAACTGGCGTGTGGGGATTAAAATACAGAAAACGAAAAAGAGCAAGAGGGGACTGGATCTCTTTTGGCTCGCCGCCGGAGTGGCCGCAAATCTGCTCAACCTCTTCTACTTCAAATACATGAGTTTTATCTGGGGTGAACTCGGGGGCGGAGAACTCAACATAGTGCTTCCCATAGGAATAAGCTTCTACACTTTCCAGGCTATTTCCTATATAGCCGACGTGTACCGCGGAAGCTGTCATCCGGCCGCTTCTCTAATAGATTTTGTGGCATATCTGGCCATGTTTCCGCAGCTTATAGCCGGTCCAATAGTGACCTATCCAACGGTTGAAGAAGCTCTTTACAGCAACAAAACGGAGCGCGTACGCTTTGTTTCCGGCGCGGAAATCTTTATTCTGGGTCTGGGAAGCAAGGTCCTTTTAGCAAACCAGATAGGCGGCTTGTGGCGGCAGTGCGTGGGCATAGGCTTCGAAAGCATTACGGTGCCCATGGCCTGGATGAGTATTTTCGCTTACTCGTTTCAGCTTTACTTCGATTTTTGCGGATATTCTCTCATGGCCATAGGTCTCGGAAGGATGCTCGGCTTTGAGTTTCCCGAGAACTTCCGCGACCCGTATATGGCCGTAAGCATGACTGATTTCTGGCGTCGTTGGCATATGAGTCTCGGAAGCTGGTTTAGAGAATACGTGTATTTTCCTTTAGGAGGAAGCAAGAGAGGCTTCTCGCGCACCATCCTAAATCTGCTGACGGTGTGGATGCTCACCGGCATTTGGCACGGCGCGGGCTACAATTTTATCCTGTGGGGCTTTGTGCTCTTTGTATTGATAGCCCTGGAAAGGCTGGGCCTGAAGGATTTCTTCGAAACTCACAGATTCATCGGACATCTGTATATGTTATTTGCCATACCGCTCACCTGGGCGCTCTTCGTCAACACGGACTTTTCGAATCTCAAGCTGTTTTTTCAGCGCTTGGTGGGTCTTGGTGATACGGTGGCCGTTTTTACCGAGGATTATATTAAATACGGAAAGCAGTACGGGATACTCTTGCTTGCATGCCTTTTCTTCAGCACGGACCTTCCGCGGCGTCTTAAAAAACGCATACACGGAAGCCCCGCGTATTATCTGGCCATGCTCGTAATCTTCTGCGGCGTTGCCTATTGCCTGTACAAGGGGATGGACGATCCCTTCCTGTATTTTCAGTTTTGATCAGGAGCCTTATAGATGGGTAAAAAGTTTTTTCTAACAGGTCTTGCCATATGCTTTATAGTTTCCGGTGCCCTTATAGGCTACGAGAAAATAAGCATCAGCATTGCGCAAAAAATCGCCCTGGATTCTCGCGCCGAGGATCTTGCGGCGCTTCAGGCCATGGAATATGACGGCGACGACGGAGAATTTGCGCCTGCGGATGCCTCTTTTGCGGAGATATTGCCTACGGAAGCTGTATCGGGTCCTTTACAAAATACGGAAAATCCGCCTTTCGACGAGTCGCGGCCTGCAAGCGGGGAAGGCGATTCGGGCGAAGAAGCTCCGGAAGAGCCGCTTCCGCCGGCCGATACGCTTAGTTCGGATGAGCTTGAAGCCTTAAAAAGGCGGAAAAGGATGGTGGAGTATCAGACGGTGGGCACCGACTATTTTTCGGACGCCCTCATGGTGGGAGACTCTCGCATGGTTGGAATAAGGGAGTACAGCGGGCTTAAGGAACCCACGTACTTCGCGTATACGGGTCTTACGATATTCGGACTGGACAACAAGGAACTCGACGTAAAGAACATAGGAAAAACCACTTTTACCAAGCTAATATCCAATCATCACTTCGCTAAGATATACATTATGCTCGGAATAAACGAGGCCGGCTCCAAACTTTCCGATTTTGCGAAAAAATACGACAGCGTAGTGGCGGACATACAGGAAAAACAGCCCGAGGCCATAATCTTCCTCTGCGCGAATCTCTACGTGACGAAATCCAAGTCCGAGCGCGACAAGACCTACGCCAACAGCCACATAGACGAAATAAACGCGGCTATAGAAATAATAGCCGGGAATTACGGATGCTATTATCTGGATGTAAACCCTCTGTTCAGCGACGGCGCCGGCAATCTGTCCACGGAATACGCCGCCGACTATGCGCACATGTACGGGAAGCATTACCGCACATGGGTGGACTGGCTTTGCAGCAAGGGAGTAGTATATGACGATGATACTATGGAGATAGATCAGTATATTGACGAATATCAACAGCAGTAAGCCTTTAAGGCGGAAAGGATGGTAGTGAGCATGAACAAGGACATAAAGAAATATCTGGCCGCGGCCGCGGCATCGGCCGTTATTCTTCCTGTCGGGCTTGCCGTTTTGCGCGCGCTTGCGAGTCCGGGCAAAAGCTCTCACTTTGTGCCCGTTAAAGATGCCGACAGAGAAAAGGAGTACGCGGAGAAACTCTCGCGCATGGTTGCCTGCGAAACCGTCAGCGTAAAAGGAGAGTCTCAACGCGAAAAATTCCTGATATTCCACAAGCTGTTGGAAGAGCTTTTCCCCTTGGTGCACAAGGAGCTTGAGAAAACCGAGATAGACGGGAATCTGCTTTTCAGATGGAAGGGTGCCGCCTCGGACAAGCCCATAGTCTTAATGGGTCATCAGGACGTCGTGGCCGCCGAGGGTGAGTGGGAGCACGAAGCCTTCGGCGGAGAGATATCCGAAGGAAGGGTATGGGGCAGGGGAAGCGCCGATACCAAATGCTCCGTAATGGCCTTTTTCCAGGCCGTTGAGGAACTTCTTGAAGAAGGAGCGGTTCCGGCTCAGGACGTATATCTCGCATCCTCCTGCACCGAGGAAACAGGCGGTGACGGCGCTCCCAAGCTCGTGGCCGAACTGAAAAGGCGCGGCGTTGCACCGTGGCTGGTCTGTGACGAGGGCGGAGCCATAGTGACGGATCCCATAGCCGGAGTCAAAGGCAAGCACGCCATGATAGGCGTCCTGGAGAAGGGTCACGGAAACCTTCTCATAACCGCAAGGAGCAGCGGCGGGCACTCGAGCTATCCTCCCAAGAACTCGCCGATAGCAAGGCTTGCCGCCTTTGTCTGCGACATAGAAAAGAACGACCCCATGAGAATAGAAATGGGGCCCGAGCTTAAAAAGATGTTCGAGACTCTCTCGGACTACGGCCCCTTCTACATGAAACTCCTCATGGGCAATCTCTGGCTCTTCGGCCCGCTGGTCAAGAAGCTGCTTCCGGCTATCTCGCCTCAGGCCGCGGCCCTTTTCAGGACCACCATAGCCTTCAC
>DAONZO010000048.1:4330-7401 GCA_035406945.1 Bacillota bacterium
TCACTCAGCAGAGCGGCAGCGAGGGTGCCAATGTAATGCCTCAGGCGGCTACGCTTACCGTAAATATGCGTTTTATCCCTCATCAGGGCATGGACGAAAGCATATCCGTAATAAGGAATATTGCAAGTAAGTACGATCTGGAAGTGAGCGTGCTGGACGGAGAGGACTACTGCGCTCCGGTTGATACCGACGGCGAGGCCTACAGGAATTTTGTGTCGGTCATAAAGAAAGTCTTCCCCGGCCTTCCGATCTGCCCCTATGTAATGACGGGCGGCACGGACGCAAGATATCTTCAGGAAATATGCGACGCCTGCATAAGATTCAGCCCCGTCGTATACGGGCCAGAGCAGATGAAAGGGATGCACGGACTCAACGAGTGCATAGAAACGAGCAGCCTTCCGGGAGCGGTTGACTTCTACAAAGCTCTTGTAAAAAGCCTGCAAGAGGTATAAGATATTTATATCTTATATTTAATAATGCTTGTAGATATACACAAAGGAGTTGCAAATGAAGGTATTGGTAATCAACTGCGGAAGTTCTTCTCTTAAGTATCAGGTTCTCGACATGGACACCGAGGCCCTGCTCTGCAAAGGGCTTGTAGAGAGAATAGGAATTGACGGCTCCGTAATAAATCACGAAAAAACCGGAATGGATAAATTCGTGCTCGAAGCGCCCATGAAAGACCATAAGGACGCCATAGCTCATGTCCTCGATGCGCTTACCGACGCGGGGCACGGCGTGGTGAAGAACATGGCCGAGATAGGCGCCGTAGGCCACAGGGTGGTGCACGGCGGAGAAAAGTTTGCCGAAAGCGTACTCCTTACGGACGAGGTAATTGACGTCATAAAAGAATGCTCCGATCTCGCGCCGCTTCATAATCCGGCAAATCTTCAGGGCATAGAGGCTTGCAGGGCTCTTATGCCGGACACCCCCATGGTCGGAGTCTTCGACACCTCCTTCCATCAGACCATGCCCCCCGCCGCATATATCTACGGCTTGCCCTACGAATACTACACCAGGTACGGCATTCGCCGCTACGGATTCCACGGCACTTCCCACAGGTTTGTTTCCGCGAGAGCTGCAAAAATGCTCGGAAAGGATATAAAAGACCTCAGGATTATAACCTGCCATCTCGGAAACGGCGCCTCATTGGCCGCGGTTAAAGGCGGAAAGGTTCTCGATACATCCATGGGCTTTACTCCGCTTGCCGGCCTCATAATGGGAACCCGCTGCGGAGACATAGACCCCGCGATTATTGCCTATGTAGCCGGCAAAGAGAATAAGAGCGTTGCCGAAATGGATAAGGTTATGAATAAGGAGAGCGGAGTCTACGGTCTGTCCGGAGTCTCCAGCGATTTTCGCGATATCGAAGCGGCCGCCGACGCCGGTAACAAAAGAGCCGAGCTCGCGCTCAAGGCCTATGTTCACAGAGTGAAGGCCTATATCGGAGCCTACATTGCCGAGATGGGCGGTGTAGACGCGATAGTGTTTACCGCCGGTCTGGGAGAAAACAGCAAGGTGATGAGAAAAGATATCTGCGCCGGCATGGAGGAATTAGGCATTAAAATCTGCGACGAGAGAAACGATGTCCGCGGCAGGGAAACCCTTATAAGCGCGGACGACAGCAAGGTTGCGGTACTTCTCATACCCACCAACGAAGAAGTCATGATAGCGCGCGACACGGTGGCCTTGACCGCAAAATAAGCCTTGACAAAGCCGCGACCGGCGATTATACTTTTCGTTGTTCGTTTAGAAACAGTAAAAGGAGGTGTTACTCATGGCAGTACCCAAGAGAAGAACATCCCGTGCTAAGACCAACAGCAGAAAAGCTGCAAATATGGTAAAGTCGGCACCAAGCATAAGCATTTGCCCCCAGTGCCACGAACCCAAGCTTCCTCACAGAGTTTGTCCGAACTGCAACTACTATAACGGGAAAGCTGTGGTGGAGGAATAGTTCCATCGAAAGAGACTTTTAGCTAAAAGGGAAAAATAAGAGCGGCCGTCTGCAGCGGCCGCTCTTAAACTTTTTTGACGAACTTCGTACTTTAACAGCTCCGGCTATCTTACATAGACCTTGGGCAGCCTCTGTCCGAAGGCGCAGGTGATTTCGTAGTTGATGGTTCCGGTGGCGTTTGCTATATCGTCGGCCGTAACGCTGTTCTTTCCGTCGCTTCCCATTACTATGACTTCGTCTCCGATTTTTACATCGGGAACGTCGCTCACGTCCACCATGCACTGATCCATGCATATATTCCCCGCAATGGGACACTTTACACCGTTGACTATTACCCGGCCGTTGGGCGAATAGGGACGGGGATATCCGTCGGCATAGCCCAATCCAAGTGTCGCGATTTTTGCGGGTTTTTGCGATATATACTTTCTTCCGTAGCCCACCGAAAAGCCTGCCGGAACATCTTTAAGCCATACTATGCTCGCCTTTACGCTCATTACCGGCCTTATGTCCAGCTCTTCGCGGCGCATTTCGCCCGAGGGATAGCAGCCGTAAAGCACTATTCCGGGTCTGACGGCGTCGTACAGCACGGCGGGTATCTCCATGATGGAGGCGGAATTTGCAAAGGTCTTAAGACCGAAGTTTATGCCTTTTTCGCTAAGGGCTTCGCAAAACCCCTTATAGCGCGCGGCCTGAAGCTGAGCGAAGGCTTTGTCTACGCAATCCGCCGAGCTCATGTGAGACATCATGCCCTTAACGACTATTCCGGGCATCTTGCGCATTTCGCCTATCTCCTTAGCGGCGAGTTCGACATCCTCCGCCTGATAGCCTACGCGGCCCATGCCGGTGTCGACCTTTATCAGCAGGCCTATGGTTTTTTCCTGCTTTACGGCTTCGTCGGAAATGGCCCGGGCATTGCTCTCGGAGCAGGTGGTGGCGGTAAGGTCGTATTTTACGATAGTATCCGCATACATGTCGGGCGTGAGTCCGAGGACGATTATTTCTTCGCTTACACCCGCCTCGCGCAGCGCTATGGCCTCGTGAAGCGTCGCGATTGCAAAGACGTCCACTCCGTTGGCCTTCAACACCTCGGCGCACTTTACGGCTCCGTGACCGTAGG
>DAONZO010000049.1:0-7293 GCA_035406945.1 Bacillota bacterium
TATATGTACTCCAACTCTCTGCGCTATACTCGGATTGATTGAGACGACCCGGCTTAAAATTCTTAAGCAGAGCCTTAAAAGGATGCAGTATCGATTCGGATATGGGGTTTCTCCTGTCTATGCCGGATATTGCGGCCTTAAGATTCGCTATGGCCGCCTCGACATTCGCTACCGTCTCTTCGTTGCCGCTGTCGTTATATGCGGTGGGCATCCCGTTTTCGTCGAACAGCTTGACAAGTTCGTCTTTTACAACCTGCAAAGCGTCCTGAAATGCACTCCAGCTTGCCGCGGTCACTTCCTGCTCGGTAAGCGGAACTATATTATCGCCGGGTCCTTTAATTTTAGGCGCATGCATCCACCAGATAACTTCGACATCCTTAAGCTCGTATAGCTCCGTCGCGTTTATCTGTTCGACAGGAATCAGCCTGTCGATAGCGGTATTCAGGTTTTCGGTAGCCTCGTCCAAAGCTTCCTGAGTTGTATATGAACTTGCAGCCTTGGCCGATAAAGCAGACTCTGCCAGTGCCTTTGCATTTTCCCAAAACCCGCCGTCCGAGATAGAAATCTTGCCGTTGTAGCGATCATCTTCTTTATAAAAATCATTCTTGTAGACTCCCGTTGGCTCATCGTAAATACGGGCCAGAGCCTCATCCAACTCCGTATAATCTAAAACAACTCCGCCGCCTCGCTGTACGAGGACGACAGCGTTGACCTCGGCAGAACGGTCAATTATTCCGTCCACATCCGAGCAAATTTCAAATAGATAATAGACTGCCGTATTGTCGTAGGTAATCGACGAAGAAGCGAATTTATTTGAAAACATGGCTTTGGATAAACGATTCGCCTGATTGCCGCTAACCGACATAGTATATATACCATCCGAGTAGGCTGATGTCTTAAATCCGTACCCGTCCCAATTTTCTGCAAGTTCTCCATTGTTTTCAATAAATTCTGCTTCGGAACTGCAACCAAATTCGTATTCAAGTACTTCTTCTAATGTCGTGTAGTACTCCCCTGCTCCGCTGATTTCAAGAGCTTCGTTAAAATCAGTCGTAGCACCTTCGCTTAAACCATACGCAACTAATGCTTCCAATGAGTTGTACCACGAGGTTTCTCCGAAAATTTCGCTTGTGGCGTAGATTCTGTTTAAATAATTAGCGGCTCCTTCGGTTCTTATATAGCAATCATCCGGGATTGTAAGTTCTACATTCGTTGCGTCTTCCGGAACCTTTGTCAAGTAAACATCGCAGGCATAGGCAGAACCTATGATGCTTTCCAGAGTTGCTCCCACCACATCAAGGGTCTGGGCCGCTTCTGCAAATTGAATAAAAACAATTGTGCCTTCGGCATTGCTATATGTATTATAATCGCAATCATATATTACAAAACCTTTTACATTTTCAGTTGGAAGCTCTTTAGAGAAACTTATACTGTTATACAGGTCACCATATCCGACATTGCCGGTAATTTCCGATGAATGATTCGAAATAAATGTCGGATCGGTAAACTGCCCATTATAAATAAGTCCATTTTGTAAAACATCCTGAAAATCCGCTTCTTTGGTGGATAGATCGGGGTCACACCAGTCTTGCTTAAATCCCGTTGCGCCACAATAGATATAACCTCCGTACAATTGACCTTCCCAATCTACAATTTTCTTAAAGTCAATTGTACTAATAACTGCACTTTCCGGAAGTGTGGCTAAATAAACATCACCCGCAAAGCTATAAAAATAGAAGCCTGATTCAGCATCATCCCTAAACGTTCCTATTTTTGTTAAACTTGCAACCTCATCCTCGTTGTATGTAATAACTGGTAAATCCGCCGCTCCGTCTTTTCCCCATTCTACAACAACATAATAGTTTGTCTCATCGTCTTCCCAATAGACAAAAGTTAAAAGAAGGTCTGCATTGGCTGATGGTTCATATCCCTCGGAGAAGTTAATATTATTTTTTATATTGGAATAATGGTTTTGACTTGCGTTAAAATACTCATCATTGCGCTTCACATGTCTGAAGCTGCCAGCAAATCCCAAGTCATCAGACATATCGCCAAAATAAATATATGCATATACTGCTGGGTCAGTACTTACCGACAGAGCATCGTAACTCGCATCAACCGTTATAGAATATACATCGTACTCCGATTGTTCGTCATCTTCGTAAGGGTCTATTGAACAAGTCCCAACTTTAGGGGCGGTCTCAAAATCGTCTGCCAAATATTTAACATTGTCTGCCGCAAACACACCCACAGGGCAGAGCGACAAAAGCATAATTAAAGATAGGACAATAGATAACAACTTATGTGTAATCTTAGATTTCGGAGGGCTGTTAGTTTTTATACCCCCCGTGCCAAATTTTGCCATTCTTTCGTTCATAATATAACCTCTCGTACTTTTATTTCCCTTAATCTCCACCCGCCCGGCTGCCGGGATATTGCGCTTAGGCGGTCTTTATTCCCTGCTTATGAGCGGATTTCAAAGACCCGTCAAACGACCAAAACAAAGCATCTGTCCGTATCTTCCTTTCTCTCCTTGCGGAGCCTATATAATAAAAAAGCACCGAAATCATAAGATTCCGGTGCAAACGCTTATTTATGCACTCGCCTATGCCCGGGAACGCCGGAGCAAAGACTGAAATGCGAATATCCTGACTTGCGCTGTAGAGGCTGTGCCTCTTGCGTCCGCTTCCTACCTTCCCGTGGATTTTCCACAGTGGATGACTTATGTCCACGCAGCTTCTTCGCTGCGCTTTGGAAGGGCCTCGCGCTTACAGTACCGTTGCTGTATAGGGATTCTCACCCTTTTCCTCGTGCCTTCGGCCGCATAGCTGCGGCCCCGGCGTCATTTCAGTTTTATATTCTGTTTTCACCCGGGCTCGGAAACTGCCGAACACCAACTGATAAGATAGCATTTTCCCGGCGGAGGCACAAGCCCCCTGCCGGGTTATAAAAGGTCTCTCTACTAAAGGCCCAGCTCCGCTTTGAGGGCGGCCAGTTCTTCGCTTACGGAGGCCGTGCAGCCCGTCCTGTACTTTTCTTCCAGGGCCTTGGCCTCGTCTATGGGCTTCTTGTTGAGCTCGGCGGTGGCGTTCGCCTGATCGAGCATTCTGTCGGCCTTCTTTTCCATTTCGGCGAAGGCTCCGATTGCGGCTTCAACCTTGTCGGCGCTGTCGGAATACTTGTTTATCTTCTCCTGCGTTCCGGCAATGGCGACTTTGGCTTCGATTGCGGTCTTTCTCTGTTCAAGACCCTTGATGTCCTCGCTCAGCTTATCGTGAAGCTGGCGCATCTTTACCGCGCTCTCGTGGGCGGCGGCGTAGGCCACCTGCAGCGAGGCCCCCGCGTTTTCGAGCTCCTGCTTCTTGCCTATGAACACCGCGGCGTCCTCTTCGCTTCCGGCGAGCAGGGCCTTCTTCGCGAGCTCCGCGTAGCGCGCCACCTCCAATACGTTGGCGTCGTAGCTGCGCTTGCTTGCGGCCTCCTGCGCCATTATTTCGGCCGTCTCGCGCTTTACCTCGGCAAGGTCGGTCTTCGCGTCCAGAAGGTACTTGTTAACCATCTTTACCGGATCCTCGGCCTTTTCCAAAAGAGCGTTTACGTTTGCTGAAATAATATCTGTGAATCTTGATAAAATACCCATTCCGTACCTCCTTTATGTATGCTTTTTATGTACGATGCAATCCATGTGCCGCAGGCATAAGCTCACGGCAATTTAAAACTATCACAAAAAACCTTCAAAGTAAAGTGAACAGGATGAAAAGATAGTGTATAATAACTTGATGCGAAAAACATTTTTGGAGACGATATCTGAAATGAAATTGAAAAAAATAATCAACATAATTCTTGCCCTGAGCCTCTGCGCCGGCTTGTTCGTTCTTTGCGGCTGCGGCGAAAAAACCCCGCCCGAGCCTGAAATCCCGCCGGAAGGCGAAACCGTCGTTCCGGAACCCATCGACGAACCGGACGATGCTCCCGAAGTGGAGGAACCCGTTCCCGAGCTGCCCTACGAGGGGCCGTGGAACCCGTACACCGGTCTTCCCTGCGAAGAGGACATAAGCGGAATAAGGCCATTTGCCGTAATGATAAACAACATAGATGTCGCCACGCCGCAGTGGGGAATAAGTTCCGCCGACATAATGTACGAGGTCTTGGTGGAAGGCGGTGTAACGCGCCTTCTGGGCATATACAGCCGGCTCGAAGAGGTTGAGCAGGTGGGCAGCATCAGAAGCGCAAGGCCCTATTACCTCGACATTGTTCAGGCGTACGACGCCATATACATACACGCCGGCGGAAGCGAAGACGCCTACTCTCAGATACGCAGGCGCCGCATAAACGCCATCGACGGCGTGCGCGGCAGCGGGGTCACCTTCCATCGCGACCCGTGGCGCAAAGAAAACATGGGCGTAGAACACAGCCTGATATTGGACACGGTAAAGGTGGGCCCCTACGTGGAAGACCATAACTGGCGCACGGAGCTGGACGAAGGCTACTCCGAAATAATGAGCTTTACCGACGAAGCCATGTCGGCGGGTTCCTGCGCCAAAAAGATAGAAGTTACGTATTCCGATCGCAAGAACACCCTGTTCGAATACGACGCGCAGAGCGCTTTGTATATGGTGAGCCAGTACGGCAAGCCCATGGAAGACTACACGGCGGGCTGCCGGATGAGCTGCAGGAACGTGCTCGTCATATTTGCGCCCATGAGCCGCATAGCCGGCGACGACATGGGCCGCCTGAAGGCCGATTTTACGGGAGAAGGCGAGGGCCTGTATTTCAGAGACGGTCTCTGTGTGCCTATAAGCTGGAGCAAGCCGGAGGCCGATTCTCCCTACAGCTATACCCTCGAAGACGGCTCGAACCTTCTGTTCGGAAGGGGAGTGAGCTATATATGCATAGTCGCTCCGACCCGCGGAAATGTCGTCTTCGAGTGATTAATCCGGAGTTTATCTATGATAGATTACCTTTCCAAACTTAACGCGCAGCAGCTTGAGGCCGCGACCACTACGGAGGGTCCGCTGCTGATACTCGCCGGAGCCGGAAGCGGCAAAACCGGCACCATGACGCACAGAATAGCCTACATGATAAGAGACTGCGGAATAAGCCCCTATTCCATACTTGCCGTGACCTTTACAAACAAGGCCGCCCGCGAAATGAGGGACAGGGTGGAGGAATTAGTAGGGCCCGTGCAGGGGATGTGGATACAGACCTTCCATTCCGCCTGCCTTCGCATGCTCAGAAGCGATGCGGCAATCCTCGGCTACGGCGGGAACTTTACGGTCTACGACCCGGTAGACCAAAAGTCGCTCATGAAAAAGATACTTAAGGAAAAGGATCTGGACGAGAAGCGCTTTGCTCCCGCCTACGTGCTCGGCGAGATATCCAAGGCCAAGGAAGAGGATCTTGCTCCGGCGGCTTATCTGAGAAACAAGGGCGGCTTTGAACAGCACAGGATAGTGGGGGAGCTCTACGAAGCCTACGAAGCGGCGCTCAAAAAAAACAACGCCATGGACTTCGATGATCTCCTGCTCAACGCCGTCCGCATGCTCGAAAGCGACGAGACCATACTCGAAAAGTACAGGCGGAGATTCCGCTATGTTATGGTGGACGAATATCAGGATACCAATATGCTTCAGTACAGGCTCATAAGGCTGCTGGCCGAAGAGCACGGGAATATCTGCGTGGTGGGCGACGACGACCAGAGCATATACAGATGGCGCGGCGCGGACATAAGAAACATACTGGAATTCGAGAAGGATTTTAAGGGCGCGAAGGTAATAAAGTTAGAAGAAAACTACCGTTCGACTTCGAATATAATAGAAGCCGCGCACAGCGTAATAAGGCACAATAAGCATCGCAAGGATAAAAAGCTGTGGACCCGCGCGGCTGCCGGCGATAAAATAGAATATTACAGGGGCGAGAGCGATTACGAGGAGGCTCGCTATATCGCGGAAAAGATAAGGGCGCTGATGCGCAAGGATGCCTCGCTCAGCTATTCGGATTTTGCCATACTATACCGAACGAACGTGCAGTCCCGACGCTTCGAGGAATGCTTCGCCAAAAAAGGCATGCCTTATCAGGTGCTTTCGGGCTTCCGCTTCTTCGACAGAAAAGAGATAAAGGACATGATGTGCTACATGCGTCTCGTTGAGAATCCCGGAGACGATGTAAGCCTTCTGAGAATCATAAACGAGCCCAGACGGGGCTTCGGCCCCAAGACCCTGGCGGCCCTGGAGGACGCGGCCCGGGAAAACTCAAAGAGCCTGCTGGAGGCTTTGGAACTTCCGGAATTTTCGGAAGGTCTCGGAGCAAAGGTTCGCGAGGCCGCTCTGAAATTTTCCGCCCTTATAAACTCCCTTTCGGAAGAAAAGGACTTGATTTCCGTGTCGGAGCTGTACGACGTTCTGCTGGTAAGAAGCGGCTATCTCGGGGCTTTGGAAGCGGAGCCCTCCGCCGAAAACGACGCCCGCGTGGAAAACCTCTTGGAATTCAAATCGGTAATAGAAGAAAAGGCGGCCGAGGAGAGGAAAGCAGGCGCGGAGCTTACGCTTTCCCGCTTTATGGAGGAACTTGCCCTGGTGGCGGACGTTGATAATCACGACCCCGACGCCGATGCCGTTGTGCTCATGACTCTCCATTCGGCCAAGGGGCTGGAATTTCCGGTGGTTTTTATGCCCGGCATGGAGAGGGGCATTTTTCCCGGCTACCGCAGCCTGGACAGCGGCGAAGAAGGCATGGAAGAGGAACGCAGACTCTGCTACGTCGGAATGACCCGCGCCAAGCGCCGCCTGTTTATGACGAGCGCCGAGAGCCGCATGCTCTACGGGCGTAAAGAGATGAGCATCGAATCGGACTTTCTTGCGGAGATAGACAAAAAATACATGAGCGGACAGGCCCTGTACTACAGGAAGCCCTCAGCCGTTCCGCCGCAGAGATACAGCAGCAAGGCCCCCTATTCTTACGAACCCTATCTTTCCCCCATAGCGGCGCTCGAGGCCGTAAAAAAGAGCGCGGCTCCGGCAGATACGCTCGCTTCCGAGAGCGTGCTTCCGGGAGAGCGAGTGGAACATCCCAGATTCGGAGAAGGAACGGTAATAGAACTTAAGGGCAATATACTTACGGTTATGTTCGACGAAGAAGGAATAAAAAAGCTGGCAAAGAACGCCGCACCCCTCAAGAAACTGAAATAACGGGAGAATTATAATGAACGCATCCGACGCGCAAAAGAGGATGGAAGAACTCTACGAGCTTATAGCCTACCACAACCGCAGATATTACGATATGGACGAGCCGGAG
>DAONZO010000050.1:0-7288 GCA_035406945.1 Bacillota bacterium
CTCGCGACCCTCGCCTTGGCAAGGCGATGCTCTACCACTGAGCCACTTCCGCATTGGATTCGTACCGCCATATTCGGCACTTGACTACTATAGCAGAGCTTTTTACAAAATTCAAGAGGAATTATTGCTTTTCCCGAAAGCGCTTGTTTCATATTAGTATTTAAAATTTTTTTCGGACTTCCGTTCTCGCACATTCACACTTTTCCGGAAAGCCCGGAATTGTTTTTTGCAAAAACGCTGCTACTTACACGTTTTTTCCGGTCTTACAAGATATAGAAAAGGAGCCGGACATGGATAAAAACGGGGAAGACAGGCGCACGTCCAAGCAGAAGGCGGGAGACCGCGGAGAGGATATCGCGGCGGGTTTTCTGGAAAAGCAGGGCTACCGCGTACTCTATCGCAAGTACCGTACGCGCTTTGGGGAAATCGACATAGTCGCGCGCAAGGGCAGAGTCATAGCCTTTGTGGAGGTTAAGGCGCGCAAGCGCACCGACTACGGCCTGCCCTGCGAAGCCGTTGACAGGCGAAAACAGCGGAGGCTGAAGCTGGGCGCCGAATATTTTCTGCTCGTAAACCCCTGGTGCAAGAGTCTGCAGCCCCGCATGGACATAATAGAGCTGCTTTTTTTAGAGCGGGGCAGTTATATAAGGCATCTGAAAAACGCGTTCTAAGGAGGCGGCATGTATTCGAGATTATTGTCGGCGGGTCTTTACGGACTGAACGGAGAAGAGACCTGGGTGGAGGTCGATGTGGAGAGCGGGCTTCCCGTCTTCAACATAGTGGGGCTGGCGAATCAGTCGATAAAGGAGGCTAAAGACAGGATACACGCCGCCGTAATGAACAGCGGCTTCGATTTTGCGGCCCGCCGTATAACGGTCAACCTCACTCCCGCCAACAAGAAAAAAGAGGGCAGTCATTTCGACCTGCCGATAGCGCTGGCTCTGCTGATGAGCACGGGTCAGATTAGGGAACGCGGAAGCGGAGCCTCGCTTAAGACCGCCTATCTGGGAGAACTTACTCTGGACGGAAGACTCGCTCCGGTCGAGGGCGTGCTTCCCATGATAACAGGCTTGCAGAAGCTAGGCGTGGGCCGGGTTATGATACCGGAGGGTAATCTTGCCGAAGCCGCGCTGGTAAAAGGCATGGAGATAATACCCGTGGCCACGCTCAATCAGGCCGCGTCACATGTGTGCGCCCGGGAAGAGATAAAGCCGGTACTGGCGGAAGGGTTCAAGGCCTCTGATAACGCGAGCATTTCGGTGCCGGATTTTTCCGACATAAGGGGGCAGGAGCTGGTAAAGCGCGCCGCTCAGGTCGCCGCCGCCGGAATGCACGGAATGCTGATGCTCGGCCCGCCGGGCGTCGGAAAATCCATGATAGGCAAGCGCATACCGGGCATAATGCCGCCGCTGAGCTACGAGGAACAGCTGGAAGTGACGCAGATATACAGCGTTGCGGGAGAACTTTCCGCGGGCCTTCCGATGGTGACGAGCAGGCCGTTTCGCTCGCCCCATCACAGCGTTTCCGCCGCGGCCCTGATAGGCGGCGGCTCGCGTCCGCGTCCGGGGGAAATATCCCTCGCTCACTGCGGGGTGCTGTTTTTGGACGAGCTTCCGGAGTTTTCGGGTTACACTCTCGACACCCTGCGTCAGCCTCTGGAAGACGGAGAAGTTTCCATTGTGAGAGTGAACGGAAAGTGCGTCTATCCGTCGCGCTTTATGCTGATAGCGGCAATGAACCCCTGTCGCTGCGGATATTACGGAGACCCCGTTCGGCCATGCACCTGCACCGCGAGCGACAGGCAAAGATACGCGGGCAAGCTGTCGGGACCCCTGCTCGACCGCATAGACATACACATTTCCATGGGAAGGGTGGATTACGACGACATAGCCGCACACGAAACTCATCCCGGCACGGACAGCGCCCGGCTCAGGGAGGGGGTAATGCGCGCGGTCGAAGTGCAGCGCAGGCGCTATAGGGGTCTTGACATAAGCTGCAATTCACAGCTTACGCCGGATATGATAAGAAGATTTTGCCGGTTGAACGACGTCTGTTCCAGCCTTATGAGAGAGGCTTTTTCGAAATGGAGACTTTCCGCGCGCTCTTATCACAGAATCCTGAGGGTCGCCCGCACGGTGGCGGATATAGAGGAAATCGAGGAAATACAGGAAGAACACATATTAGAGGCCATAAGCTACAGACAGCGCAAAGAGCAGGGCGAAGGGCTTCAAAAGCAAGGCGGGACGGGGCGGGGTAATAAAACGGTAAAGGATAAAAAACATGGACGACGGAAAACTTTATGAAATATGGCTGGCTTCGCGCCCGGGTCTTTCGTGCAGGGCGAGGCTGCTGCTCAGAGAGCTCTTCGGCGGGGCCAAGGGCGTTTACATGGCCGAAGAGCGGGAGCTTAAACGGGTATTGGCGGAATATTCCTGCGTGGAGAGGCAGGTTGAAAAGGGCGCGGTATTCAGCAAAGATACGGAGGAGGCGGAGCGCATAATAAAAAAACTGGAGGCGATAGGGGCCGGAGCGGTAGATATAGACGACCCTGACTACCCCGCGCAGCTCGCCGCGATACCCGATCCGCCGACCCTGCTGTATTATAAGGGAGATTTAGGCCTCGTAAAGGAAGCCGGAGTAGCCGTGGTTGGCACCCGTCGCTGTTCGTCCTACGGAAGGTGGGCGGCGACGGAGATAGGAGGCTGCATAGCCCGCTGCGGGCTTGTCGTTATAAGCGGGATGGCGGAAGGCATAGACTCGGCGGCTCACCTCGGCTGCATGAGGGCGGGAGGCAAGACCGTCGCCGTGTTCGGAACAGGCATAGACCTGTGTTTTCCGAAGTCCAACGCGGCGCTGTACGCGGAGCTTGCCGACTCTCACCTGATTTTAAGCGAGCTCAAGCCCTCGGAGAAGGGCATGGCCTGGAATTTTCCGCAGCGAAACCGCATAATAAGCGGTCTTTCGAGGGCGGTCATAGTGGTTGAGGGGGCGCTTAAGAGCGGTTCCATGATAAGCGCCGGTTTTGCCGCGGAGCAGGGCAGAGAGGTGCTGGCCGTCCCGGGAAATATAACTCAGATAAACAGCATGGGAACAAACCGCCTCATAGCCGACGGCGCGCTGCCCGTCGTGGACATTGCGGAACTCCCGGGCCTTTTGGGCTGCGAAAAGACTTCTGCGCGGAAGCGGCGCTGCGAGCTCAGTCCTCAGGAGCAGGAGCTTTTGAAAGTAATAAAAAGCAAGAACGGGGAATATTCCGAGATTGTGGCGGCGGCCTCGGATTTGTCCGCGCGCGACTTTATGGCCCTCGTATGCGCTCTGGAATTAAAAGGGCTTATAGCGAGCAGAGAGAGGCGTTTGTATGTGTTATAAGCAAGTTCGCGTATACGGTTTTTCAGCATTGCCGCGCTCCGGGAGGGCTGCCTTTAGATTCCGTGAACTTTCAATTTCATACAGACCACACTTGACATTCTCTTCTATATAACTTTATAATCGAAAAGAATTTTATAGAAGGAGTGTAAGTAATGGCGACAGCAAAGAAAAAAGATCTTGTAATAGTGGAGTCTCCCTCCAAGGCAAACACCATAAGGAAGTTTTTAGGAAGCAAGTACGAGGTCATAGCCTCTGTGGGTCATCTCAGAGATCTGCCCAAGAGCAGGCTTGGCGTAAACATAGAAGATTCTTATTCACCCGACTACATAAACGTAAGGGGAAAGTCTCCCACAATCAACGCTATAAAGGCGGCCGCGAAGAAGGCCGATAAGATATATCTGGCAACGGACCCCGACCGCGAGGGCGAGGCGATATCCTGGCATATATGTCATTTGCTCGGCATAGATCCGGCGCAGGCAAACAGAGTGAGCTTTCAGGAGATAACCAAGCCCGCCGTAGCCGCGGCTATAAAAGATCCCCGGCCCATAAACATGGAACTGGTGGACTCCCAGCAGGGCCGCCGCGTAATAGACCGCCTCGTGGGTTTTCAGATAAGTCCTCTGCTTTGGCAGAAGGTGGGCAAGGGTCTTTCCGCAGGGCGTGTGCAGTCTGCGGCTCTTAAGATAGTCTGCGACCGCGAGCGCGAGATAAGAGCCTTTGTCCCCAAAGAATACTGGAACATCAACGCCGAGCTTAAGAAGCTGAAGGGCGCGGGCTCCTTTACGGCCAAGCTGGACAACTATAAGGGCAAAAAGCTTACCATAGACTGCAAAGAGGATGCCGACAGGGTGCTCGCCGAGCTTAAGGCCGGAGAGTTTTCGGTAAGCGGAGTAAAGAAAAAGAAAGAGGAGAAGAAGCCTCTTCCGCCTTTCATAACCAGCACGCTGATGCAGGACGCCTCTTCCCGCCTCGGATATTCCCCGGATAAGACGAGGATGCTCGCCCAGCAGCTCTACGAGGGCTGTCAGGTTAAGGGCCGCGGCACCATAGGCCTTGTCACCTACATAAGGACGGACTCGGTGAGGATATCCGAAGACGCCGACGCCGCCTGCAAGAGCTTTATAGATTCCCGCTACGGCAAAGAATATGTCGGAAACAACAGCTTCGCCAACCGCAGGGCTTCCGTTCAGGACGCTCACGAGGCCATACGTCCGAGCTACGTGGAGCTTACGCCGGAGGAACTTTCGGATTCCTTAAGCGCCGACCAGTACAAGCTCTACAAGCTGATATGGAGTCGTTTTGTCGCAAGCCGCATGAAGCCGGCTGTCTTTGCCGTGGAAACCGTGGACATAGACTGTGCCTCCTACGGCTTTAAGGCCAATGGCCGCGTCCAGCTTTTCGAGGGTTTCCAGAAGGTTTACGGACCGGTGTCCCCGGAAAAGGACCAGCGTCTGCCGGAGCTTGCGGAAGGCGAAAAACTCAGCCTAAAGAAACTTTCGGGAGAACAGAGGTTTACGGAACCCCCGTCAAGATACACGGAGGCGAGCCTCATAAAGGAACTGGAAGACCTGGGAATAGGCCGTCCCAGCACCTATGCGTCCATAGTCACCACATTGGACAGCAGAAGGTATGTAAAAAAAGATCGCAAGGCTCTCGTTCCTACGGAGCTCGGCTTTAAAATAAACGAAGACATAATGGAGGTCTATTTCAAAGAGATAGTGGACTCCGGCTTTACCGCGGGCATGGAGGACGCTTTAGACCGCGTGGAGGAAGGTAAGGTCGATTGGAGAGAAGTTGTCGGCCGCTACTACGAGGACTATGTAAAAGAACAGCTGCGCAGCGCCGAAGAGACGCTGGAAAAGACTAAAATCGGGCCGGAGCTTACGGGTGAAGACTGCCCTCTGTGCGGAAAACCCTTAGCGAAAAGACAGAGTCGCTTCGGAAGCTTTACGGGCTGTACGGGCTACCCCGAGTGTCGCTACATAAAAACAGAGGTGGTGAGCGTTGGGGTTCCCTGTCCCAAGTGCGGCAAGGACATAATACGCAAGAGAAGCCGAAAGGGGAAAACCTTCTTCGGTTGTTCGGGCTACCCGGACTGCGATCAGGTCTTCTGGTACAAGCCCGTCAACAAAAATTGCCCCGACTGCGGCAGCCTGCTCGTGGAGAGGGGCAGGAAATATGTGTGCTCAAACGATGATTGCGCTTACAGAGAGGAGAGGCCCGACTACGAAGGCCGGGAGGACAGCTAATAATGGATAAATTTCACGCTACTACTATCTGCCTTGTGAGGCGGGGCCCCGACGACGTTGCCATAGCCGGCGACGGTCAGGTGACCATGGGCGAAAACGCCGTGATGAAGAAAAACGCGAAAAAGGTGCGCAAGATATATAAAGGCACCGTGCTTTCGGGTTTTGCCGGAACGGTTGCCGACGCCTTTTCGCTTACCGAAAAATTCGAAAAGAAGATGGAAGAGCACGCCGGAAACCTTAAGCGCGCGGCCGTTGCGCTTGCACAGCTCTGGCGCAGCGATAAGGGGGCGCGCAATCTGGAGGCGCTGATGCTGGTTGCCGACAAGGACAGCATATTGCTCATATCCGGAACCGGAGAGGTTATAGAACCGGATGAAAACTACGTGGCCATAGGTTCCGGAGGCAATTACGCCTACGCGGCGGCGCACGCGCTCTACGACCACACGGACATGGATGCCGAAAGCATAGTAAGAGAGGCTCTTAAGATAGCCTCCGACATCTGCGTCTACACCAACGACCATATTTCAGTTGAAAAGCTTTAGGAGGTAGGACATGAATCAGCTCAAAGACATGACTCCGAAGCAGATAGTTGCGGAGCTGGACAAATACATCATAGGCCAGGAGAGAGCGAAGAAATCCGTGGCGATTGCTCTGCGCAACCGCTATCGCAGAAACCTTCTTTCGGACGAACTCAGGGAAGAGGTCACGCCGAAGAACATCCTCATGATGGGTCCCACGGGTGTCGGAAAGACCGAAATCGCGAGAAGGCTTGCGCGCCTTATGGATGCTCCCTTCGTAAAGGTAGAGGCTACAAAGTTTACGGAGGTGGGCTATGTCGGGCGGGACGTGGACTCCATGGTAAGAGACCTTATGGAGGCGTCGATAAGGGTCACCAAGCAGAAGCACATGGCGGAAAAGTACGCCGCGGCCGAGGCCCTTGCGGAAGAAAAGATAATAGAGGCCATAATACCCGGAAAGAAAAAGGCGGCGGGCGGCCCGAGCGCCGTGCGCGGACCCTTCGATTTCATAATAGGCGGAGGAAGGACGGCCACCTACACCAAGAGCAGCGAGGTGAGCGAGGCTCCGGAACCTCCCGAAAGCGGGGTGGAGCTCGCAAGGGAGCAGGTGCGTCAGCAGCTCCGCGACGGGCTTTTGGAAGAACAGTACATAGAGATAGAGGTTACCGCGGCTCCTAAGGCCGACAGTACCTTGGATATAAGTCAGGGCGGAGGGTCCATATCTTTAGGCAGCATATTCGGCGGCCTTATGCCGCCCGGAACCAAGAGGAAAAACGTCAAGGTTAAAGAGGCCCGCAAGATACTTACGGAGCAGGAGGCCCAGAACATGATAGACATGGACAGGGTCACTTCCGAAGCGCTGGAAAACTGCGAGCAGAACGGCATAATCTTTATAGACGAGATAGACAAGATAGCCTCCGGCGGGGGTTTTCGCAGCGGAGCGGACGTTTCGCGAGAGGGTGTGCAAAGGGACATACTGCCCATAGTGGAGGGCAGCGTTGTCAACACCAAGTACGGGCCGGTCAAGACGGACCATGTCTTGTTCATAGGCGCCGGAGCTTTCAGCATAGCCTCTCCCACGGATCTTATACCCGAGCTTCAGGGGCGCTTTCCCATAAGGGTGGAGCTCGACAGCCTGAGCAAAGAGGATTT
>DAONZO010000051.1:0-7247 GCA_035406945.1 Bacillota bacterium
CAGCGTTGCTTACCCCGAAGCATAAACCTGACTCCGCCGTCAGCCTTATGCTTCGTCTGCCGGCGGAGAATAGTTTTTCTTCCGACATCCTTACTTTTAGTCCTTCTCTATATCCTTACTTTGCTAAATTCTTCCGTTTTGTCTTTCGTTAATTTTCTTCCGCGTTTTATCAGCCTATCTTCTTTGTTATTCCTTCGTTTTTTCCTTCCTGCTTTCCCCATCCGGCTTCTCTTCCCCTCGCAGGGAGCGCAGATACTTGGCAAACGACGCTTCACTGCCCTGCTCGCCCGGTCTGTAATATCTGACGCCCTCTTTGTAGAGCTCGTCCGGAAGATACTGCTGTTTTACATATCCTCCGAAGGCATGGGGATATTTGTAACCGATACCTCGTCCCAGTTCCTCCGCACCGCCGTAGTGGCTGTCTTTAAGATGATCCGGAACATCGCTTATCGAGCGAGTCTTTAAGTCCGACAGAGCCTCGTCTATGGCGGATATGCAGGAGTTTGACTTGGGACAGGAAGCGAGCAGAATAGTCGCCTCCGCAAGCATTATGCGGGCCTCCGGAAAGCCGACCATGCGGCAGGCTTCCACGCAGGACGTCACTATTGAAATCGCGTTGGGATAGGCCATTCCTATGTCCTCGGAAGCCGTCACCATCAGGCGCCTGCCTATGGTGAGCAGGTCGGCGTCGGCCTCGATCAGGCGGGCGAGGTAATGAATGGCCGCGTCGGGGTCGCTGCCTCTTATGGACTTCTGAAGGGCGGACAGCAGGTTGTATTTATCCTCGCTTCTGTCGTAGAAGGTCGCGCGGCGCTGCATGGCCTCCGCCACAAGGCTCAGGCTTATATTATCGCCGTTCATATTGTCGGCTATGAAGCCCAGAGTATCGAGGGCTATTCTGGCGTCGCCCCCGGAGCGTTCCGCAAGCATCTCAACGGCCGCATCCTCCATGGAAAGGCCGCGCGCCCCGAGGCCTCTTTCGCTGTCCGAAAGCGCGCTTCTTATGATTCCGGCTATATCGGCTTTTTCGAGCGGGCGGAACTCGTAAATGGCCCTTACCCTGCTCAATATGGCGTTATTTATGGAAAAGTACGGATTCTCCGTAGTACTGCCTATAAGGCGCACAACGCCCTCTTCTATGGCCAGAAGCAGGCTGTCCTGCTGCAGCTTGTTCCAGCGGTGCAACTCGTCCACATAGAGATAGACAAGTGCTTTCTGTAGGCCGAAGGTCTTGACCCTGGCGGATTCCAACACGTCTTTCAGCTCTTTGGTGCCGCAGACGGAGGCGTTGAGCTCGTAAAACTCCGCTCCCATTTCCCGCACTATAATGCGGGCAAGGGTCGTTTTACCCGTGCCCGAAGGTCCGAAGAAAATGGCGGACTCGAAATTCTTATTCTTTATTGAATTGTAGAGCAGAGAGCCCGGATACAGGAAGTGGCGCTGCCCGAAAAAAGCGTCCAGGTCCGAGGGCCTCATGCGCGTGGAAAGTGGTATCAAGTGTTCCAAACCTCCGGATTATGATTGGTTAACGGAAATTATACCATTTTTTTCGGAAAAGTTGGCAAAAAAGGCCTCTTTTCATTAAAAAAATATTTGCATTTTTATAATAAACGTTTAATATATGAGTAGGTGTTTCTTGAACTAGCAAGGACTGCCGAATTCCATACACATTCACAAGGAGAACACAGACAATGGAAGACAAGGTTTTAGTATGCCAGGACTGCGGACAGGAGTTTACTTTCACAGCCGGCGAGCAGGAGTTCTACAAGGAAAAAGGCTTTGAAAATGAGCCCAAGCGCTGCAAGGAATGCAGGGATAAGAAAAAGGCTCAGAGAAGACAGCGCAGAGAAGAAGCCGCAACCGCAGTAGAAGCGTAGTGCTGAGCAGCTTTAATAGAGCAACCGAAAACGGAGCCCCGAAAGGACTCCGTTTTTTTACAAATATTGCTTGACTATTTCTGGAAATTGTGTTAGTGTTTTGGCACGGGGCGGGAATTATTGCAATAAGGCTGACCCGCCTCGTCTGCTTACTCCGGCGGAAAAAACCCGTCATTCGCGCAGCGGAAAGCAGGAGCCGGAGCTGCTTTTCGAGAAACAAAGCGGCGCCGTCCCTAAAGGATGGCGCCGTGGTTTTTATCAGCAGACTGTGTGTTTACCCGATTCATCTGCAGTTCCGCGTTCGGTTATCCTGCCGATTCTCAGCTGATTGCACGTTTACTCGTCCGCGCTCTCCGCCTCGCTTTCCTGCAGCTCGGCAGAATCAACGTTCTCCGAAGTTTCAACGGCATCCTCATGCGAAGCCGCTTCCCGCTCATAGCGCTTGTAGCTTATGAGGTTATCGGCTATCTCGGCCGTCGCAACGGAGATGGGCTTGTTTATTTCGGTAAGAAGGAGCTTGGGCTTCCCGTCTATCAGATCCCTCGCTCTCTTCGCAGCCATTATGGCAAGAGTGTATTTGCTGTCGACCTTGGTCTTAAGAAGGTCTATCGCCGGATATAAAAGCATTTATTCTTCCTCCTCGTACTTTCTGATTATAGCCTCGCAACAGGCTTCGTCCACCTCTTGGCGGCCGGACCTTATTATGGCCCTAACGGCGTCCACGGCGCTTGCGAGATCGCCGTTCACCACAAAATACTCGTAATCTTCTATCTTGCGTATCTCTTCCATGGCCGCGCACATTCTGCGACGCAATTGATCTTCGTCCTCGGTGCCTCTGGATATCAGCCTGTTTCGGAGAACCTCCAGCGACGGGGGCAGAACAAAGATGAGTCGGGCGTCCGGATAGGCCTGCTTGACCTGCATGGCGCCCTGCATCTCTATTTCGAGTATTACGTCTATACCTTCGCGAAGCTTCCGCAGCACAGGCTCTTTGGGCGTTCCATAGCGGTTGCCGTATATGGAGGCATGCTCCAAAAAACCGTCCGCGTCCGCCGTCCGCTGAAATTCCTCGGCACTTACGTAATAGTAGCTCACGTCCGGAATCTCAATGCCGCGCGGAGCTCTTGTCGTCATGGAAATGCTCAGCGCAAGCTGAGGATCGCCCTCCTTCATGAGAGCTTTGCATATTGTTCCCTTTCCGGTTCCCGAGGGCCCGGAGAGGACGAATAAGCGTCCCTGTCTCATAAAATCTCCTGATACGTTATGCGGTGTCGCAATAGGATACATCATTTTGCGCATTTTTGCAAGGATTAGGACTTAAATTGCCGTCTGAAATTTCCGCGAAATAATAGCCGCTTCCCCTATTCTATGTTCTGCACCTGTTCGCGTATTTTTTCTATCTCGGATTTCAGCACCAGCACGTACTTCGTTATGCTTATGTCGTTTGCCTTGGAACCTATGGTGTTTGCCTCGCGGTTCATCTCCTGAACGAGGAAATCCAGCTTCTTGCCCACCGGCTCTCCTGCTGATTTTACCATGCCCTTCAGCTGCTGGCAGTGGCTCTTAAGTCTTACCAGCTCCTCGGTTATGTTGGACTTATCCGCAAAGACGGCCGCTTCGAGGAGTATCCTGTCCTCGGAAACGACGGCGGCGTCGCCCATCAGCTCTGATATACGCTGGCGCAGCTTTTCCACATAGTTCCTTACCACCTGCGGAGAATAGCCTTCTATTTCCTTTGCGGTATTTTCAATGAGCTCGTTGCGCATCAGTATATCCGCTGCCAACTTTTCCCCCTCCGTCCTTCGCATGGCGTCCAGCCCATCGGTCGCAAGCCTTACAGCTTCCGAAAGTATGCGGGTTACGAGTTCTTCATCTTCCTCGGCCGCGGCGGCGCGCAGGACGTCCGGCATGCCGGCTATAACGTGAAGGCTCGGCTCTCCGGCAAGCTGAGGGTAGGCCTCCTTTAAGGCCATAAAGCTTTCAAAGTAGCGACCGGCAAGATCTTTGTCGAGGCGCACGTCCGCAGTCGAAGGCGACGCGGAGTCCACGATTACGGAAAGCTCTATCTTGCCCCTCGGAGCGGCGCTTTTTACCAGGGCCTTGAGCGCTTCCTCCGCGAAGGAATAGCGCCTCGGCATCCTTACGCCTATTTCGCTGTAGCGGTGGTTGACGGCTCTTATCTCGGCGATTACGCTGAAGCCGTCCTCTTCGTAGGCTCCTCTTCCGAAGCCCGTCATGCTTTTTATCATTTCTTTCTCCTTGTACACGCAAATTTTTGTGACCACGCACGGTTTTCGTGTTATCATTGCTGTAATTCTAACACAGTAAAAGGAGCATTGCACGGGCATTTATGGGATACGATGGAATCTTTGCCGGCGTTGTCGCAAGGCGGCTGGGCGCCTCTATAACGGGAGCGCGGATAGAGAAGGTCAGCCAGCCGGAACCGGAAGAAATAATTCTGCAGTTTAATACGGCCGCCGGGAGGCGCAGGCTGCTAATAAGCGCCTCCGCAAGAAACGCGGGGCTTTGGTTTACGGAGCTCAGCTACGAAAATCCCCAAAGCGCCCCGAATTTTTGCATGCTTCTGAGAAAACATATACAGGGCGGGCGCATAACCGCCGTAACGCAGATCGAAACCGAAAGAATAATCTTCTTCGACATAGACGCCGTAGGCGAGATGGGCTATTCCGTAAGCCGCCGCCTAATAGCGGAGACCATGGGAAAGCACAGCAATCTCATACTCACGGACAGGGAAACGGGGCGGATAATTGACAGCATAAAGCATATTTCCATAGACGTTAACCGCTACCGGCAGATACTGCCCGGCCTTTCTTACGTGATGCCGCCGTCTCAGGGCAAGCTGAATTTCTGGAAGGCGACGGAAGACGAAATCGCCGCCCGCATAGGAAGACCCGAAGGCCCCTTGGACAAGGCCCTTATGAACGCGGTTCAGGGACTCGGCCCGGCAGCGGCCGCGGAGCTGGCCGAGGGCTGCGACCCGGACAGCATTCCGAAAAGAGTCACCGCCCTGAGGGAAGCTCTTCTCGGCGGGAACATCAGTCCGGCGGTCTACTGCGGAGCTGACGGAACGCCGCGAGAAGTGCATATTTTCCCGTTGAAAAGCATCGAAATCAGCTGCGAGGTGATGCGCTTTGAGCACGAAGGCGCGGCTTTGGACTATTACTATTCCAACAGAAGGGAAAGCAACCGCGTAACCCAAAAAGGAGAGGCTCTCGCCCACAGCGTAAAGGCCCTTTTGGACAAGCAGCTCCTTAAAAAGCAACGCCTGCTGGAGGATATTAAAAAGGCCGAAAACGCAGATATCTACCGTCTTAAGGCCGAACTTCTTACCGCCAACCTGCATCTTGCAACTCCGGGCGCAAGCTCTTTAAGGGTGACGAGCTATTACGACGGCAGTGAGGTGGACATAGAGCTCGACGAGCGCTTTTCCGCGACAAAAAACGCGCAGAACTACTACAAAAAATACGGAAAAGCCAAGACCGCCAAAAAAGAAAAGCTGATTCAGCTGGGCGAATGCGAAAGCGATATAGAGTACCTGGAGGCCGAGCTGGCCCTTATACCGCTCGCGCAGAGCTACGAAGAACTCGAACTGATACGCGCCGAGCTGAGCGAGCAGGGCTGGCTTAAAGGAAGAAAGAAAGCGGGGAAAAAGAAGGCCGCAAAGCCCAGGCCCCGCCGCTACAAAATAGGCGAATACGAGCTGCTGGTAGGCAGAAGCAATAGCGAAAACGACTACATCACGTTTAAGCTGGGCGGAAAGCAGGATATGTGGTTCCACGCCAAGGACATCGCCGGCTCTCACTGCGTGCTCCTTTGCGGCGGCGCGCAGCTCGGCGAAAAAGAAATCTTTGCCGCGGCCTCCATAGCCGCCTGGTTTTCCAAAGGCAGGGAAAGCGACAATGTTCCTGTGGATTACGTGCCCCTTCGATACGTAAAAAAACCCGGCGGGGCCAAGCCGGGCATGGTGATATTCACTAATAACAGAACGGTTTGGGTGGACCCGAAGGACCCCGGAGAAAGCCTGTAATTACGAGACGCTATGGATTTGCTGCCATATTGCCGATCGGCCTGTCAGCTGAAAACAAGAGCGCCAAGACCGAAGGAAATGCAGTTCGCGGAAAACGTGGCGAAAAAGAGGCGCGCCGAACGACCGAAAGCCCGTGAGTACGCAAGATACTCAAACAGAACAACAGCGGCCTCCATGGCGAGAATCCACAGCCCCGGGTCTTTTATGCAAAAGGTCAATATCAGGTTTAAGCATAAATTGCTTATCGCGTTGACCACGGCTATGGTCATGATCTCCTTGCGCGAATGCCAGCCGAAGAGGGCCATCAGCGGGGTCTCTATTATTACGGTGAGCAGGCAATAGAGAAACAGCACTACTTCTTTTTCTTCTTTACGATTCCCAGCACCACGAGTATTACACCTACCGCCGCGCCGAGTATGGTAAATATAAGCCCTAAACCGGACCCGGGCTCGGGCTCGGGAAGCGGGGCGATGTCGGCATACGCAACGACGGGAAGCGCAAAGAACATGAGCGACAGCAACAATGCCGAACGTTTTCTCATTTTGATATCTTCCTTTCACACAAAATTATGGCGACGAGGCCGAAGCAAAAACTCATGATAACGCAGGCCCAAAGCGCGGGGCCGGTCAGTTGGAATAAGCCCCCTATCAGGCTTCCGGGCCAAAGGGCCGCGGCGGCAAGCCCGAAAGCCAGCCCCGGAGAATCCGGCATGGCTTCGTATAGCAGCCAGAGGGTGACGGGCATTGTGAGGTTCAAAAGAAACTGCCCGGCAAGCGAAGGCACCATGTACGCGGAGAAGAAAGCCACTAATATGGCCGCCGGCACTATTGATATATATGCTGTCCTGACCGCGCCTATGCGGTCGCAGACAAAACCGCCCGCCGCCTTTCCGGCAAATACGAAGACGGTCATAATCAAAGCCGCTTCGACCCCTGTTTTCCACGGAAAACTCACCGCGGAACCGCCTATTGCCCTCACCGCCACGGCCGCCGTAAGGAAGGCCGCCACGGAAACGGGAAGATCCCGGCGTCTTAGGCTCTTCCCAAGGAAGGCCGGCGATTCGTTATACAGGAAAGCTCCTTTTGCGGAAAAGCCTATCAGGGCGGCGCAGGCGATGAGGCCGCATGCGAGCCAGACTCCCAAGTGACTGAAAAAAACCCCAAGGCTCACACCTATTGCCCCGGGAGCCACAAATAGTCCGAGCTCCTTTGCGCGCCCGCGGTATTCGAGCATGGTCATGATTCCGCCGGCGACGTGAAAGACGCTGTTTCCGATACCCGCAACGACAGCTTTGGGTATTACTCCGATCGGAAGAAACCAGG
>DAONZO010000052.1:0-3963 GCA_035406945.1 Bacillota bacterium
CCGGACAATCAGCTCGTTTCCTCCGTCGTAGAGGACGATGTGGCCTTCGGCCCGGAGAACATAGGCGTAGAGCCCGCCGAGATAAGGCGCAGAGTGGACGAGGCTCTCAGGGCCGTAAATATGTACGAGCATCGTAAAAAAGGCCCTCACCTGCTTTCCGGAGGCCAGAAGCAGCGCGTGGCCATCGCGGGGGTTTTGGCTATGCAGCCGGACTGCATAGTCTTCGACGAGGCTACCGCCATGCTCGACCCCAGCGGCCGCCGCGAGATAATGGACACGATTTCCGAGCTTCACGGGCAGGGAAAGACCATAATTATAATCACACACTATATGGAAGAAGCCGCCGCGGCCGAGCGCGTAGTGGTCATGGAGGACGGGCGGGTTGCGCTCGACGGAAGCCCGGCCGAGGTGTTTATGCGGGGAGAAGAGCTCGAATCCATGAACCTTGAGCTTCCCTTTGCCGCGGCTATGGCGGCCCGGCTTCGCAAGCGGGGGCTGCCCGTGCCGGAAGGCATAATCAACGAGGAAGGACTGGCGAACTGGATATGCGCATCGAAGTAAAAGATCTGTGCCATGTATACAGCCCGGGTCTTCCCTACGAGACGGTGGCGCTGGACGGCATAAGCTTCTGCTGTGAACCCGGAGAATTTGTAGGGCTGATAGGCCGCACGGGTTCGGGCAAATCAACGCTCCTGCAGCACATAAACGGCCTGCTTAAACCGAGCTCCGGCACGGTGCTTGCCGACGGCGTGGACATAAACGAAAAAAGCGAAGAGGCCCGCGCATTAAGGCGTCGCATAGGCCTCGTGTTTCAGTATCCCGAATATCAGCTCTTCGAGGAAAGCGTAATAAAGGACGTCTGCTTCGGCCCAAAGAATCAGGGCCTGTCGGAAGAAGACTGCAAAGCGAGAGCCGAGAAGGCGCTCAGGCTCGTAGGCCTCGACCCGGACGAAAAGGGACAAGCCTCCCCGTTTACGCTCTCCGGCGGAGAAAAGCGCCGTGCGGCCATTGCGGGCGTGCTCGCCATGGAGCCGGAAGTCCTCATCCTGGACGAGCCGACCGCCGGCCTCGACCCCAAGGGTCGCCGGGATATACTGATGATGATAGAGAATGTCCGAAAAACTCAAAATATTACCATATTGCTGGTGTCTCACAGCATGGACGATGTGGCCGCTTTAGCCGAGCGGGTGCTTGTAATTGAAAAGGGGCGCGTGCTTATGAACGCCTCGACCGAAGAAGTGTTCGCAAGAGGCGGGGAGCTTCGCGCAATCGGGCTTTCCAGGCCGAGCGCATCGCGTCTTTTGGACATGCTCGCCGACCGCGGACTGACGGTGGACCGCTCAATTATAAGCAAAGAAGAGGCGGAGGAAGAAATAATGCGGGTGTTTAAGAAATGGCCATAAAAGACATTACCCTCGGACAATTTTATCCTGCGGAGTCTCCCGTGCACAGGCTGGATCCGCGCACCAAAATAATCGGAACCATGCTCTTTTTGGTGTCCCTGTTTCTCGTGAACAAAATGGGCGGATTCGCCCTGTGCCTCGCGCTGCTCGCTTTTGTCGTAGCCGTGTCGAAAATACCGCTGTCCTATATTTTCCGGGGGCTTAAACCCGTTTTGGCCCTCATAGTCTTAACCATGCTTATAAACATGTTTCTCTCCGACGGGGAGCCGCTTTGGAGCTTCGCCTTTCTTAAACTCACAAAAGAGGGGATTTACAGGGCGGCGTTCATGGCGATAAGGCTGGTCCTGCTGATCTTCGGCACGACCCTGCTCACGCTCAGCACCAAGCCCATAAGCCTTACGGACGGTCTGGAACGTCTGCTGAAGCCTTTCAGCCGCCTCGGAATGCCCGCGCACGAGCTGGCCATGATGATGAGCATTTCTCTGCGCTTTATTCCCACTCTCATGGAAGAAACGGACAGGATAATGAAGGCTCAGACCGCCAGGGGAGCGGATTTTGAAAGCGGAAATCTTATGCAGAGGGCAAAGAGCCTCATTCCGCTCTTGGTGCCGCTTTTTGTAAGCGCTTTTCGCATAGCTTCCGAGCTCGCCATGGCGATGGAGGCCCGCTGCTACCACGGCGGCGAGGGCCGAACCCGCATGAATCCCATGGTCTTTGCCCGGGGAGACCTCTATGCGCTTTTAGTTATGACAGCCTACCTTGCGGCTATAATTTTTGTTCCGGTGTTCTGATATAAGGCTACCGGTGTTTCTATATGAAGACGAGTAAATATATTGCACATTCCGCCATAATCGCCGCGCTTTACGCCGCCCTTACCCTGCTGCTTTCGCCCATTTCCTACGGAGTTATGCAGCTCAGGCTTTCGGAGGCTTTGGTTGTGCTGTGCCTTTACACGCCCGCGGCCGTACCGGGTCTTTTCGTGGGTTGTTTTGTTGCCAACTTAATGGGCCCGGGCGGAATTACCGACGCGCTCATAGGAGGCTTCGCAACGCTTATAGGCTGCCTCGGCGTATGGCTTCTGCGCTCCCGCCCGTGGGCGGCGCTCATGTGCAATGTCGTTTCCAACGCTGTCATCGTGGGCATTATGCTCCGCTATCTTTACGGCGTGGAGATGTCCGTCTTTCTCTGCATGGCGTGGGTTGGCCTGGGCGAACTCCTGTCCTGCTATGTTCCCGGCTATCCCCTCAAAAAACTCTTGGACAAAAGAGCCAAAGATCTGCATATCATCTGAGTTTCAGCCGCTCATGAGGCGGCTTTTATGATAATTAAGCCAAGAAAAATCTGTTTGATTCGTACTTTTTCGAACACAGCCGCCGAAAAGGCGGTTTAATATTGAACAAAAAACAACGAGCCGAACGATTGCACTATCCGGACAATCCGCCGGTATTTAGCCTCGTGTTTATTTTTATTTTTTTTGTCGACAAACGCCGAAAAAACGATATAATAAATTGTAAATATAAGGTTTTTAAAACGTCTATAAGGCAACGAAAAGAGGGATGGATTACCATGAAAAAAATTATGCCGGTCTTACTGTGTTTATGCCTTTTGCTTTCAAGTGCCTGTCATAAAAACGGCGGCACTCCGGCCCCGCAGGACACTCCGCCGGACATTCTTGAAACGCCTGTAAGCGGCCCCGATGACACCGAAACTCCCGTAAGCGACCCCGTTTCAAGCGATGGAACAGATGAGCCGCAATCGGAAGAAACGGATAAACTTGCCCTGCTTTCATCCGACACCTGGCGCAGCGATTATAGCGATATGGTCGAACAGTTTTATGGGTTCGTATAGCGTCGATGAAAACAGCGTATTTTACGCCAGCCTCTATGACAAAGTCCGTGGCGAAGAGATACAGATTGAATTCATCGTGTATGTAATAAGTTATGACGGACGGAGCGGCTCGGCCGAGAATGCGACCGAGCCGGCTTAATATTGCGAAAAATGCAAGATTGAAAACAATTTTGCAAATAGCATTTGAAAAAGCAAAAACAAGGATTTATAATCAAAGCAGGCTTGTTTTCTTATTTTTATAAAGTGGGGGAATTGTATGAACAAGGAAGCTTTTTATCAGAATGTCCTCAATAATCTGCAGGATGGGGTTTATTTTGTAGATCCCAACAGAGTAATACGCTTTTGGAACGTGGCTGCCGAAAACATTACCGGCTATGCCGCGGAAGAAATCGTGGGAAAGGATTGCCCGAACTCGGGACTCAACCATATAGACGATACCGGGAAACCTCTTTGCACCGTCGGTTGTCCGTTGTTTGCCACACTGATAGACGGGCAAAGCAGAAAGCACAGGGTTTTTCTGCGCCACAAAAAAGGGCATAGAATTCCTGTGGTTGTAAATATATTTCCAATGTTTTCCGAAGGTGAAATCATCGGGGCGGTCGAAGTGTTTACCCCAAACTCTCCTGTCGTTTACGATGACAACATAATCGAAAGCCTTACCGACAAAGCCATGCACGATGAACTCACCAAGCTTCCCAATCGTGCTTACCTC
>DAONZO010000052.1:3973-7220 GCA_035406945.1 Bacillota bacterium
ACAAAATAGCCGAATACAACAGGTTCGGGAAAAAAATAGCCGTGCTGTTCTGCGACATAGACGATTTCAGAACTTTCAATAATACTTACGGGCACGACATCGGAGACTTGGTACTCAAAAATATATCCTCGACCATAAAGTCGGAAACTCGCAAAGGCGACCTCTTTGGCAGATGGGGCGGCGAGGAATTTGTCGGTATATACGAAATAAACAAATCCTATGAATCCACAATAATTGCCGAAAAACTCAGATATTTGGTAGAAAACACCCAGATTATGACACCCGATAACCAGGCGCTCAACGTAACGGTAAGCGTCGGCATAACGGTTATACAGGATAATGACACCATAGAAGATTTAATTAAAAGAGCAGACGAACTGATGTACAGGAGCAAGGAAAACGGCAAAAATCGGATCAGTTCGGATCCGTTTATGGATGATGATTTTTAGTCGGTGAACGCAAGCGTAGGGGCGCAAGCCCTTTACTGCTTTTTCCGTCCGGAAATAAATATAATCAAAACTATTACAACAGGAACGGCTATTATCGCGATAGTCATTGCCCTCGAGCCTGAGGACGGTGCGGGAGTTCCCTCTGCCGGCGCGGACGGCTCGGGTGCTTCACCGGCCGGTGCGGACGCTTCGGGCTCTTCCGTGTCGGCCGCCGGGGCTTCGGTCGCCTCCGATTCCGCCATTTTTGCAATCAGCGTAACGCCTTCGTTGCTCATAAAATAGACGGTGGCGTCTTCCGGCTTAACCGTACCTACAAAGTAAAATTGATTCACATCCGTCATCTGAACCCAGTAATAGGTTAAAGGATCCCCCTCGAGCGTGTAGGCAATGTATCCGCCCCCGGCCTTCTTTAAGGCATTGTTGCGGAAATCCTTTTCGATTGAATAAGGAACATCCTGAAGCACATATTCACCCTCTTTGTCGGCAGGAACAAAGCTGACCTCTATGCGCTCTATGCTTTGCTTCTGCGTTTCCTTCCCCTCCACAACATAGAGAATCCTGGTAGTCCACGCATTTATGAGCTCTTCCGCCTTATAGCGAAGGAGAGTGCTTCTGTCGTTGCTCGCGGCGGAATCCGATACTAAATAATAGCGCTGCCCGTCCACCATCTCATATCCGCGAATCGCAATGAGATGACCTCCGGTCGTGAGCGGCGCACCCTCTATGTAGTAAGGGCTTCCCTTCACGTTGGAGTACTTTACGGACATGCCCAGCGACCGGCCCTCGTCCAAAAGCCGCAGCAATTCCTCTTCGTCGGCATATGTAACATAAGCCTTGTAACCCATGTCTCCCGCGGTGGAAGCCGAGTAGCTCCAGTTTCCGGGGTAGCCGAGATAGGAGTCGTACTGATGAAGAGCGATTTCCTCGGGGAGAAATTCTTCCCCGGACATGGCAAGCTGAGTGCACACAGTGACGGCGGAACACATCGAGTTTGCGATTTCGGAAACCCTAAGAAATTGAGAGTATCCTATCTCCGGAAGCTCCGAAAACCCCTCGTGCTCCGCGCTCACTTCCCTTTCCGGTATAGCGCTGTCCTGAAGTGTATAGATGATTCTTCGAAGGCATATTCCCTCTCCCTTCAGCGTCGCTCGAATCTGTATCTTTGTGGCACGCGCACCTTCTCCTTTGGGCCGGGCTATATCGTATTCTATCTCGCCTATCTCGTCTCCCGCGGAGAAAGAATGCCTTTCGGGAGATCTCTGCCAGACGCCCCAACTGAGCCAATCCGACCATGCTTTCGCCGTCTCATTGAAAAGCCTTGCCTCTATCTCGACACTCGTTCCTCTAGGCATAAACGCATTCCAGGACATAACCATGCGCTCAAAGGCCTGCACATCCAGTTCCTGCGAAATAAACACGCCTTCTTCGGCACCGGGCGCGAGCGTCAGGCCCTCTTCCGTCCAAACGAGATTCTCAAGTTCGCCGCTCGTGAATGCCTCTTCTTCCAAAAATCCGGTCATGAACGGACTTTCGGAAAATACGGGCATCACGAAGACGAGCAAGACTAAAAGCATTGAAATCCAAATGCTTCTGCTGATTCTCTTCATCATTTTTCCCTCCGGAAAATATTATTCCTTAAGCGTTTCCCCATGTGCATCGTAAGCTTATGCTACAGATTTTATTTATTGTTCCGCGTCGCAGTAGACGCAGCGGTATATGCGCTTTTCTCTGTCCACCAGCCTAAATTCGTGGACAATCTCCTGCTCCACGGAAGTGATGCAGCGCGGGTTTTTGCAGCTTAATACGTTCCTTAAACTCTCCGGAAGAGCCATGTGCAACTTCTTCTCCAGCTTTCCTTCTTTCACCACATTTACGGTTATGTGGCTGTCCACATAGCCTAATATGTCGTAGTCGAGGTTTATTATCTCGTCTATTTTTATTATGTCCTTCTTGCCGTACTTTACACTGCGCACGTTCTGTATTATGGCCACCGAGCTGGAAATCTTATCGAGGCCGAGCAGCTCGTATATCTCCATGCTCTTGCCCGCCTGAATGTGATCAAGCACTATGCCGTTATATACTCCGTCAATATTCATGTGTCAGCCTCCTTACACTTTTTTGATTCCCAGCAGGAACAAAATCAAAGCCATCCTTATGTGCTTGCCGCAGAGCGCCTGATAAAAATAGCAGGCTCTGGGGTCGTCGTCCACTTCAACGGATATTTCGTTGACCCTGGGCAGCGGGTGAAGTATTATCATGTCTTTTTTGGCGACTAAGAGTTTTGCGGAGGTCAGTATGTAGCGGTCTTTTAACCTTATGTAATCCTCCTCGTTAAAGAAGCGTTCGCGCTGCACCCTTGTCATGTATAGTATATCCAGCTCCGGCATGACCTCGGACAGAGCTTCGGTTTCTCTCCATTTTACGCCCGCGGCGTTCATCCTCTCCTTTACGTATTCCGGAACCTGCAGCTCCTGCGGAGAAATCAAAACAAAGCTGACCTCGTCGTAGCGGAGCATGGCTTCTATGAGGGAGTGGACGGTACGACCGAATTTGAGGTCTCCGCAGACGCCGACGGTGAGATTGTTCAGCCGGCCCTTCTTACGTTTTATGGTCAGCAGGTCCGCAAGAGTCTGAGTCGGGTGGAAATGGCCGCCGTCACCGCCGTTTATTATGGGGACGGGGCTGCGTCTCGCGGCAATTATGGGAGCGCCCTCCTTGGGATGACGCATGGCAATAATATCCACATAGTTGCCGACCGTCCTTATGGTGTCGCCTACGCTCTCGCCCTTCGCGGCGGA
>DAONZO010000053.1:0-7168 GCA_035406945.1 Bacillota bacterium
GCCTCAAATGTGTCTTTCGTTAATTCCAACATTTCCAATCTCCTTTACTCTAAGTCGCTTATATACTTTTCCGCCTGCATCGCGGCTATGGCGCCGTCTGCGCAGGCCGTTACCACCTGTCTCAGGCTCTTTACCCTTATATCTCCCGCGGCAAATACTCCGGGAATATTGGTGTGCATGTCGGGATTCGTAGGAATATAACCGTTTTCCATTTCAATCTGACCTTCGAAGATTTCGGAGTTGGGAACGTAGCCTATAAAGCCGAAGAGTCCGAAAAGTCCGTCTTCGGGGTCGGCCTCAATCAGGGTTTCTTCCCCGGTTTTTACGTTCTTCACCCACATCTTCTGAAGTATGTCTTCGCCGTCGACCTTTGTTACGACGCTGTCCCACATAAAGAAGATCTTGGGGTTCTTAAAAGCTTTTTCCTGAATGGATTTAACGGCTCTGAGTTCGTTTCTTCTGTGAATGACGGTAACCTTCCTTGCAAACTTGGTCAGATACATGGCCTCTTCAACGGCGGAATCTCCGCCGCCGACTACGTAGACCTCAAGGTCCTCGAAGAAAGCGGCGTCGCAGGTGGCGCAGAAAGAAATGCCCGTTCCTATGAACTTGCCTTCGTTTTCGCAGCCTATAGGCCTCGAATGTGCTCCGGTCGCGATGATTACGGTCTTTGCCTCGTACTCGCCTTTTGCGCAGACTATTTTCTTTATCGGTCCGGAAAGCTCTACACTCTTAACTACGTCGGAGCATCTTTCAGCGCCGAACCTCTTAACCTGTTCAGTCATTCTGGCTACAAGCGCTTTGCCGCTCTCGCCTTCGGGAATCTGACCCGGATAGTTTTCCAATTCATCGGTAATGGCTATCTGGCCGCCGTCCTGAGCTCTCTCAATAATGAGGGTGTCGAGACGGGATCTTCCGGCGTACAGCCCTGCGGCAAGCCCCGCGGGGCCTCCGCCTAATATAATGCAGTCATAAACCTTGCCCATAAAAGCGGCTCCTTTTATATCTTTGACCTGGCTTTCCGGGCCGGCGGGTTTCCGACCCGGAAAGCTCTGAGAAATACTGATATTATTCTTCGAAGATGGTCTGATCTTCCACTTCGGTGGTCAGCGCCTTAAGAGCTCTGCCTACCAGTTTGCGACGGATGTCTTTTTCCTCTTCCATCGTGAGAGAAGGATCGCCGAGGGGGTGAGGAATCGCAATGGTGGGAACTATTCTGTTAGCGCCTACTGTCATTGAAATCGGGGTGACCGTGCACATGTGTACAACGGGAAGTCCCGCGCGTTCAATTTCTTTTACCATTGTTGCACCGCAACGTGTACAAGTTCCTCAGGTGGAGGTCATTATGACCGCGTCCACCCCCGCGTTCTTCAGCGTCTGCGCGTATTCTGCCGCGAACTTCTTGGCGTTTGCGACGGCGGTACCGTTACCTACCGTGGTGTAGAAATAATCGTGGAGTTTTCCTATGACGCCCTTGGCCTCGAACTCTCTCATGATGTCCACAGGGAGAACTCTGTCGGCGTCCGCGTTGGCATATACGGGGTCGTAGCCGCCGTGAGCGGTCTCGTATGCATCCGCAGTAAGATCCGTTACGCCGGCGATGTTGTACTCGCCGTAGCGTGAGGCGGAAGAAGACTCTATGTGGTCCGGATTGCCCTTGGGGACTATTCCGCCGGACGTGCAAAGAGCTATCGTCGCCTTGCTGAGATCCTTAAGGGCCTTGTTGGGAGGCACTCTGTCGAAGCTCGGCATGGGATACTCGGTTACGAAAGGCTCGTCGGCCAGCTTCTTAAGAAGCATATCGACAGCGCGCTTTGCGCCCCTCTCCTTTTCGAAGAAGTTGACGCGAACGCCCATGTTCATATAACCTTCCTCGATGGAAGCTCCTATAGGCTCGTTCTTCATCAGTTTGAGAGCCAGCTTTGCCATGACCGGAGCTGCGGTTCTCATGCCGGCGGCGTTGTTTGCCGTAGCTACGATATAGATGCTGTTCTTGAGATCCGCGCCGGGGTTCTCTTCGTACATTCCGGTAAGAACCTTGATTCCGAGCTCTTCCTGAACAGCCTTTGCTATGGTGGCGCAGGCGTAGCCGTAGCGTCCCGCGTTAAATGCCGGACCGGCTAAAGAAGTCGGGAGCTTCGGTCTTTACCCATTCAAGTATGATGGCCTTGGCTTCTTTCTCGTTTTCAGCGAAATAGGAATCGCCGCAGACTATCGTCTTTACGATTTCGGCTTCGCCCTTCCATGCTGCGGCAAGTGCCATTCCGGGGCCGACTTTTCCTTCACGAAGTTCGGGAGCTATGTGCGCCATCTCTTCTCCGCCAACCTGAGCGAAGAACTGGTTGATGTAGTGAATTACCTTAAAACTCATATTTTCCTCCTTTCCTTCGTATTATCTAGCGCTGAGCAGGCCGAAGCCCATCTCGTTTGTCGCGCCCGTAATAATCTGAATTTCGGCCTCTATGCTGCCGTCGGGCCTGAGTGATCCGGCGTGTCCGCCGGCTATGATGTCGACGTAGTCTAAAGTGCCTATGACCTTATCCATCGGGGGCAGAACTATGTTCTGGTTGGCATTCCCGCCCGTTACAACGGCATCCGCCAGTGGATCCGCGTCCGCAAGGGACTGGGACTTGCCGTCCTGGCCGGCGTATTCGTCGGTTATGATGGTGGTCTTAATGCCCTGCTGCTCTATCTTCTTGGTGTTCATAATCAGGTCGGTATCCGGGTTTCCGAAGCCTTCCTGAGATATTATGACACCGTCTAAGTCGAGGAGGCGGCAAAGCTTTGCGGTCCAGTCCGAAGAGCGCATTTTGTCCGCGAGGTAAACGTTCTCGTTGGTTATGATGTTGCAGACATAATTGAGCTTTTTGCCGTGCTGAGCAAAGAGCTCCGCTACTACCGGATTGTTCTGGTGATGATAAGTGGTGTTCTTATCGCACGCGGATACGCAGTTTCCGGAGATTATCGCGCCGTCCATGGTCTCGGTGGGATAAATAATGGTGGTAAGGCTGCGCTTGGCATCCACGCCGTAGACGTAGGTGTCGTGAAGCAGGCCCTGGCTCTGCAGCATGTGGACATATGCCACCCTGGGCAGCTCGGGGAACTTTTCCTTTCCTTCCATTATTCCGAATGTCTCAAATTCGGCCGTTTCGTCGGGAGTTAGATTGCGTCCGAGCTCGCCCAAATAGACCGCGGCTCTGAGGCCCGCTATCCTTACGGCGTGCTCGTACTCGTGCTTGTGATCCTCGTACCCTTCCGCGGGCTCGGCCACTACAACGAAGTTGTTGAGCTTAGAGAAATAAGTGTAATCGGCTGCGGGGCCGGTCATGTCTATGAGACCCTCCTGGAAGCCGACTATCTTACCGGCCGTAACGACTGCCATGCCGCGAAGGACATGGGTCTTGCCGCTTCCTACCGTATCGACCTTTGCGATGACTCCGGGGAACTGTGCTCCGGGGCCCTCGACTTTGACGCGCGGTTCGATTACGTCTTTTACCGGCGTAATTCGAACGCTCTCGCCCGGCCTTGCTATGTCGAAGCTGAAGTCCTTTACCCAGGTCTTTACGTCGTCATCCTGATACATAAAGTCCTTTACCGCTTCGGGGTCGACATACAAAGTACCGTTTTCTACTTTGCATTCCTTTGAAAATTGAATGTCTTTGATTTGGATATAACCAAGCTCTAATTTCAAAGTCAGCACCTCCTTCTCTCTTTTAACTTAAGATTGCTATTTATTACTAAGACCTGAAAGGGCGTCAAACCCGATGGCGCCGCATATCAGGGTATAGTCTATGAGTTGGAAATCCTTAAGGACTCGATCGTTGTATTCTCTCTTGAAATCCTTAAGCTTGTCGAAAGTCTCTATGGCGGAAGCTATCATGACGGCGAAGTCGTCGTTGATTCCGTGGGGTTCCACGGAGATTATGACGGACTTATAGGGAGTTTCGTTGGGCTTTACGCTGCCCGACAGCGGATGCGTATATAGGGTGTGACCCGCATACACCTTGTCTCTTGCCGCTACCAGTATCTCTCTTAAGGAAAGCTCCGGCCGATAGTCCACACTCCAGGCACCCCTGCCCTTTAAGCGGGATTCTACAAGGGGGTTATTTGTCAGTATGGAGAAATCTCCGGGGTTTCCTTCGTTTGCCATACGGCCTTCGACCACTCTCCTGTTTGCCCGTATAAATAAAACAAGGAAAAGACTTCGCCTTTTCCTTCTCTGTCTCGAAATTCAGAGTGTTGTTCACCTTCGTTTCTTTTGCCTGAGATATTCAAAGATGCAAGGGCTGCGCATCCTCTTATTCCCTTCGGCTCTGACCCTTCAGATCTGGCGAAAGCTTCTTTCAACTCTTTTTCTGTTATCTGAATAATAAATGAACACTCACCCATTATTCTTCATACTGAATAATAACAAAAAAACTGATAAATGTAAAGTAATATCACATAAAATACGCAATAAATCTGCCCCCCGGGTGAAGAAAAAGAAGTGCATTTTCAAATCGAAACACACTTCTTTAGCATGGCGGGAGCATGTGGGAATCGAACCCACCTAAGAGACTCCTCATCCCTATCACCGGTTTTGAAGACCGGGGGGCACACCGGCACCCATCTGCTCCCACGCTACGCCGTTAATTTTAACATAAAAGCCGCGCTTTACAAGCACAAATCCCGAATAGCCGGACAATCCGCGAAGATGCGCTATTCGAACGCGATTTCTATGAGCTTGTCTATAAGTTCCGGATAAGAGTAGCCTATGCTTTCGGCAAGCCTTGGGTACATGCTGTACTTGGTAAAGCCCGGAATGGTATTTATCTCCGAAAGGTAGATGTCTCCGCTTTTTTTGTCCATTAGAAAATCGACCCTCGCAAAGCCGCAGACATCGAGGGCTGTGCAGGCCCGCACGGACTCGCTCATTATAAACCTGGCGTCGGCGTCACTTATTTTCGCCGGTATTATGAGGTCGCTGACGCAGTTGTCGGAGTATTTGGCCTCGTAATCGTAGAACTCCTTGGACGGTACTATCTCTCCGACCGCCGTGGGGGTAAGCTCGTAGCGGCCTATGACCCCGCATTCGAGCTCTCTGGCGTCTATGCCGTGTTCTATGAGGATTTTCCTGTCGTAGGAAAAGGCAAGTTCAATAGCCGCTTTAAGTTCCTCTTCGTTTTTAGCCTTGCTTATTCCTACGCTCGAACCTAGGTTCGCGGGTTTCACAAACAGCGGATAGACGAGTTTCTCCGCTTCCTTTAAGATTTCAGCACGCGATTGCCCGTTCCTGTAGTTTTCCGCGGTGACGACCATGAAAGGTACAAGCTTAAAGCCTTTTTGCTTAAGTATGAGCTTTGAATAAGCCTTGTCCATGCACACGCAGGAGGCTCCCGTTCCGCAGCCCACATAGCTCAGATCACGCTCGCGCAGACAAAGGCTGTCCGAAGGGGAATCCCCCGTTCCGCAGCCGAGATATCTTATGCTGAGCATGTCCAAAAAGCCCTGAAGCCTGCCGTCTTCTCCGTAAGGCCCGTGAATGACGGGGAAAACGACATCCGTCTCGTTTTTAAGGCTGTCTGCAAACTGTCCGAAGCTGAGCATGGCGTCTTTGTAAAAAACGCGCCCCTCCTCCAGATCTTCCTCGCTTATGGAATACGGCCTTCCGCCCTTGTCTATGGGATAGAGCCTGACGCCGTACTTATTCCTGTCTATGTTGGCCGCTATGGATTTGGCCGACATTATTGAAACTTCGTGTTCTTCGGATCTGCCTCCGAAAATAATGCCTACTGTCTTTTTCAAACTGTGCTCCTCTTAAAACCCTCTGTCGATTCTGCGTACATCTCCCTCTTTTTTGAGTATCTTTACGGTATCGAAATACTCCAAAATATATAGGGCGTATTTCCGCGATGTGGATAGCATGTCGCGAAATTCCGCCAGGCTCAGCTCCGGGTTTTTCTCAAAATGCTCGGCTGTCTTAGAGCAGACGCGCTCAAAGGCGGTCTTATCCATGGCTACGCCGGGGGCAAGCATGACTATCAGACCCTCGCTAAGCATATTATCTGCGACGGCTTTGAGCTCGGCCTTATCGCCCGGTGGAAATTCCTTGGCTAATTCGTCCACGGACGGAGCCTCCGCTCCGGCCTTCCTGTACATCTCTATAAGCTTGTCCTTAATATTCTTCTGTTTTTTGCTCAGCTTCACGCTGAAATCGAAAAGGCTGTAGCGCTCGGCGGCGGTTTTCAGCTTGCCTTCTTCGACAAAGCGCCTTATTATGGCGTTTGCGGCTGATATCTCCACGCCTGAAAGCAGCTTCTGCCTCAGCTCGGCAAGCTTTATTCCGAACTGCAAGGGATTATCCCTGTGATAGGCCTCCAAAATTTTACGGCAGGATGTGTAAAGAGAGTCCAGCACCGCGGCCGCAACGTAGCTGCCGGGGACTATCTCCACCGCCCTGCCCTCCGTAATAAGTGCAGCCAAAGCTTCTTTTACCGTTTCTACGTCCGTGTTTTCTTTTTTCGCGAACTGCTCCGCCGAAACGGGGGCCGTTCCGAATTCTTCCAGACTTTGCGCAAGGCGCCGGTCTTCGGAGCCGTGTTCTTTAAGAGCAAGTCTTTCTATAAGGCCCGGCTCGTTTCTCCTGTGCCGCTGCGGTTTGGGATCCACTATTACGCCGCCGCCTATGGTTTCAAGCGGCGAAAAGAAACGCAGCACGAAGCGGTCTCCGCGGCGTGTGGCAATATCTTCTTCCAGACGCAGCTGGGCATAGCAGTCCTGACCGGGCTCGAGGCTGTCTCTGTCGAAGAGCACCAATTTGGCGAGCCTTTCGCTTGAACCGTGATACAGGTGCAGGCGCGAGTTGTTCCGCATGCTGCGCCCCGAAGCGGGCAGATTGCTTATATGTACATCGAGCATCATGCTCACAGGAGTTGATGACGGCGCGGCAAGGCAGTCGCCCCGCGCTATCTCGCTCTTTTTAATCCCGGCTAAGTTAATGGCTGCCCTCTGACCGGCAAAAGCGTTTTCAACGTCTCTCCCGTGCACCTGAACGTTTCTTATGCGGCAGTCCAGGCCGTCCGGAAGTATGCAGGCGCTGCTTCCGACCCCTACGCTGCCCTCGGTAAGGGTTCCGGTTACTACGGTGCCGAAGCCTTCCACGGAAAAGACCCTGTCTATGGGAAGGCGG
>DAONZO010000054.1:0-7159 GCA_035406945.1 Bacillota bacterium
CTGTCCTTTGTCGCTATAAATGCCGTGGGCATACCGAGAACATTTTCTTCTACATCGAAGCCCCCTTCCTTTAGAAAGTCTATGAGCAGCTTGGATGCTGCAAACTCTTCAAAGCCGAGTTCCGGCTTTTCGTAAATTGCCTTGCTAATTTCCTTCATACGGGGGGCAAGACGGTCGATCTCTCTGATAATAATTTCTTTCATAGCTCCATCCTCTCATCTTATCCTGCACAAACTTCTATTTGCCGCTTATTGCACCGGATTCTATCCGATTGAGACCTTTACACGGGTATATATCTGCCCAGCCTGCCGTTTACGATCCTCCCGTTTTCCACGGCAAGCTCTCCACCCAGAATGACGTAGCTTATTCCTGTCGGGGGCAAGGTCGGCTCCTGGAATGTGGCACCGTCTTTTATGGTGTTTTCATCGAATATCGTTATGTCGGCATCCATTCCTTCTTTTATGTCTCCCTTGCTCGTCAGACCCAGGCGCTTTGCGGGAGCCTTTGTCATCTTGCACAGAGCGTCCATAAACTCCATGCTCTTCAGTTCTCTGACATAGCGGGAAAGCACTCTCGGGAACGTCCCCGCGCCTCTCGGGTGTCCTGACGTGCTGTTGCTGAACAAAGAATCGCTGCCTACAAAGGTAAAGGGAAAGCGGAGAGCTTCCGCAACCTCCTCTTCCCTCATTACGAAGGCTACCACGACCATATTCGGGTGCTCTTTCCGTACTTTTTCGAAGAGCTCCTTGTCGCATCTTTGATTTTTAAAAGGCTCCTCGGTGAGAAGAATATCGGAATAATCCTTTCCCCAGCGCTCAAAGCAGCCCTCGTCGAACACTGCCGAACCTATCTTTGTGGCAAACGCTTCGTAGGGATAGCAGTCCGCTCTGATCGTATTGTTTTCCGATATCTTCTTTTCCAAAAGCTTCAGAAAATCCTTCATCTGCCCCATGGCGGCCGCGCTCCCTATATGGGAAACCTGCATGGGCAAGCCCGAGAGCCGCGAAATTTCGCACATCTCCTCCAGTGCGGCCAGACTGTTTTCCCCATCGCTCCTATAGTGGGCAGAAGATATATAGGTATCTTTTGACAAAACCTTGGTTATTTCTACCAGCTCTTCAAGATCTACTCCCGGAACATATTCTATGCCGTACGATATGCCGAGGAAGTTGTGCTTTTCGTTTTCCCCGACCAGTCTCTTCATTTTTTCCAGCTCCGCGGGGGAGGCTTTGCGATATCTGTCGTCGCAGCCGACCTGTTCCCGAAGAGTGATATGGCCCAGCGATGTCAGATAGTTGACAGGCGCACCGTTTTTTTCTATATAGGATCTGAAAATATCTATAGGCTGCCTGTTGCGTCCGCAGCAGCCCGCCACGCATGTGGTTACGCCCATGCGAAGCTCGCAGTAGGATGTATAGTACGGGTCTTTCGCATCTAAATCGAGGGTTTCCTCGTGCATATGTATGTCTATAAAGCCCGGAGACACAAGTTTTCCGTCTGCGTCTATGGTGAGCTTTGCCGCTTTGGAAGAGCTGCCGATGAGGGCGATTTTACCGTCTTTTAAGAAGAGGTCCGACTCTTCGGCCTTTCCGCTTTCAAAATTTACAATCCTTGAATTTGTGATTCTGATATCGTACATTGCACACCTCCTGCCATCCTGAAAATCATGAGCTCTATAAAACATTGAGAGTATGTCTATGCTTTGATATAAGACCCGCGTGCTGCAATCGGGACTCGCGCGCAGCGATGGAAAATATTTAATTTATATATCTGAGATTTTTCTGATAGTAGAGTGATACTTTAAACGGAATAAATTTATTGCGCTTCACGAGCGCGATCCAACTGCCTGTTGCGATAGTAGAGCACGGTGTCGATTATTACCATGCATAAGTTGAGAATGTAAATATACAGAACGATATCGTTGTTATAGAGCAGCTTGTGAACTGTGCCGCACAGGTAACCGGCTATGATTGCCCACTGAAATCCCACACTCCTTCCGGCGGCGGTCCGGCTTTTTAAGGATTTGTAAATATTCGTCGGCCAAGCCAAGCCAAAGCAAATCAACATTCCCAGCTCAAAAATACTCATAGACCACCTTCTCCTGTATACACTAAAAGCTGCCGGATTCGAGTTTCTCCTAATTGTTATAAACCCTCAAAAATGCTTAGTCTTTATACTATATATACCATATCTAAATATATATAAAAAATATCTAATTTATATACATCTATAGGTTTTTTTGATAATATATATGTATAGATTTGTTTAATAGAATTTCATAGAGGAGATGCAGTATGAAATTGCAGCAGTTGGCATATTTCAGAACCGCTTATAAATGCGAAAACATGTCGATGGCGTCAAGGGAATTGTACGTTTCGCAGCCTTCAATTTCCACTGCGATAAGGGAGCTGGAGCACGAATTCAACACGGTTCTCTTTATCCGGGCCGGAAAAAACTTTTGCCGACGAAGGAAGGTGATCTGCTTTACTCCATGACCTGTCAGCTTTTTGATTATATAGAGAGCATAAAGAGGACCATGGAAGATTATCAGCACTCCGCCAATTCAATTCATATAGGCCTTACGCCCATGATCGACGCCTTTTTGTTTACACCGATATTAAAGGCTTTCCTGCAGGAAAATCCGGATATGCATCTGTCCATCAGCGAATACGGCAGCGAGCGCCTTAAAGAAGCCATGAGGATGAATTCTATCAACTGCGCAATTATCACTCATTTAGATTCCATTCCCAAGGATTTTATGTCAATTCCCATCGCAACGGTCGAAACCGTATTTTGCGCACATAAAGACAACCCGTTGACCCGGTGCAGCAATATAGACATCCGTCAAATTGTCAAAGGACCACTGATTCTGTTCAAGGAGGGCTATCTTATTACAAGACAGATCCTTTCCAGAATTAACGAGGCGGGGATTTCTCTGAGCGATTTGAATATGTATTATTCCGATCAGCTTTCTACGGTAAAAAACTTTATCGCAGAAGACATCGCTGCCGGCTTTTTATATCGACCGATTGCGGAAACAATGCCGGACGTTCGAGCGGTCCCGCTTTCGCCGCCCCTTATGGTTCATATCAGCTTGCTGTGGAAAAACGGTTATCAAAACTATCCCCACATGCGTCGCTTCATCAACTCTATTCAAAAGAGTATAAACGATTATTTCTCAAACAAGTCGTAACATTTTTCTTAGCTGCCGCAAACAGGGCAAACGACATGCTTCATACACCTTCCTCAGAAAGCACAATTCTAAAGAAGATGCAGCCTTATGTCGCATTGAGGTTTCAACGCTTTACGAAGATTTCGCCAAGTCTTTTTGTCCACCCTGTATCTTGATTGAAAGAATATAAAACCCTTGGAACCGTTTGGGTTCCAAGGGTTATAAAGGTTTTTACCAAGTCTTTTTGTCCTATAAGCCTTGCTTGTCTTGATTGCTCTCGATTTATCCTATTTGTTTTCTGCTTCCTCTTCCTCTTTGTAAGCTTCTATTATCTTCTGGGCGAGGTTGCCGGGAACTTCGTCGTAGCGCTCGAAGTCCATGGTGAAGCTTGCTCTGGCCTGGGTCATGGCCCGGAGTACTATCGCGTAGTCCGAAAGTTCGGCCTGAGGAACTTCGGCCATGAGCTTGGTTATGCCGCCGTGCTGAGGCTCCATGCCCAATATTCTGCCGCGGCGCTTGTTGATGTCGCCCATTACGTCGCCGGTGTAGTCTTCCGGAACGAGAACTTCTATACGCATGATGGGTTCGAGCAGACAGGGCTTTGCCTCTACGATACCTTTCTTAAAAGCAAGAGAGGCCGCAATCTTAAACGATATTTCGTTGGAGTCTACGTCGTGGTAGGAGCCGTCGTAGAGGATGGCCTTTATGTTCTGGCACTTGCAGCCGGCAAGGGGCCCCTTTTCCATGCATTCGCGCAGACCCTTTTCGACCGCGGGAACGTACTGCTTGGGAACGGAGCCGCCGAAGAGGTCCTCGCCGAACTCAAATTCTTCTTCGGAGGGGCTGAAACGAATCCAGACGTCTCCGTACTGACCGGCGCCGCCGGACTGCTTCTTGTGTCTGCCCTGAACCGCGGACTCGCCCTTTATGGTTTCTCTGTAAGCAACCTTTAAGGGAACGGTTACGATTTCCGTGTTATATCTGTCTTTGAGCTTGGCTATGACTATGCCGAGCTGTATGTCGCCCTGACCTCCGAGCAGAGACTGGCGGGTTTCGGCGTTTCTTTCCAGAACAAAGGAGGGGTCTTCTTCCATGAGCCTTCTGAGGCCGGTGGTAAGCTTGTCTTCCTCGCCCCTCTTTGCAGGCTCAATGGCCATAAAGAGCGTGGGCTGGGGGAAGTCAACGGGCGGAAATTCGACCTGCGCCGCTTTGTCGCAGAGGGTATCGCCGGTCTGGGTAAGCTGCAGCTTTCCGAGAGCGACTATATCGCCGTAAGAGGCGGAGGGACACTCGCCCTGAGTCTTGCCTCTCATAAAGAACATCGAACCTAACTTTTCATCCTTGCCGCTGCGGGGATTGAATATGTTCATGCCCGGGGTAAGTGTGCCGCGAATCACCTTGGCGAGGGATATCTTGCCGAGGAAGGGGTCGGCTATGGTTTTGAACACGAAAGCCGCGGGAGCTCCGTCGCCGCAGATGACCTCCTCGCCGTCCACCGTCTCGTAAACGGCATGGTGAGTAGGCTTGGGGGTGTATTTTATAAAGGCGTCCAGCAGTTCTTTAATGCCTGTGCCCTGAAGAGCGGAGCAGGTAAAGACGGGTGCTATGTCGCAGCTTGCTATGCCCTGAAGCAGACCTTTGGCGAATTCTTCGTCGCTGAAACCGCCGTTTTCGAAGTATTTTTCCATGAGTTCCTCGTCGGTTTCGGCTATGGCTTCGCTCAAGGCTTCTCTGTCGTCCGGGGTGGCTACGCTGGTGCCGAATTTGCTCTTAAGAGAGGCGACTACGGCGTCCACGTCCACATTGTCTTTGTCCGTCTTGTTGAGGACGAAGAAGCGGGGAACTCCGAACTGATTGCAGGAGGCCCAGGCTTTCTCCGTTCCTACCTGTATACCGGAGGAGGCATCTACGAAGATGGCGGCGACCTCGGCTGCCCTGAGGGCGGAATTTACCTCGCCGACAAAGTCGAAGAAGCCCGGAGTGTCTATAAAATTGAGCTTGACCTTGTTGTATTCAACAGGGACCATTGTGGCGTTTATGGAGTATTTCTTCTCTATCTCCATTTTGTCGAAGTCGGAAACGGTATTGCCCGCTTCGACCTGGCCAAGTCTGCTGATGACGCCGGTCGCAAGCAGACAAGCCTCGAGAAAGGTCGTCTTTCCTGTGCTGCCGTGCCCTATTATTGCGATGTTCCTGATGTTATCACTGGTATAAGCCTTCATTTAATTCGTTTCCTCCTGTATTTGAAAATTGATGTCTGAATACAATACATACAAGTATACCATACTAAAAACCCTTGCGTAAAGGGTTTTTATCTCCTCGCATGTTTATCTCCTTCGCTAAAATTCGGCGCTTCTGGGTGTTCTGGGGAAGGGAATAACATCCCTTATGTTCGCCATGCCCGTAAGATACATTATCATGCGCTCGAAGCCGAGGCCGAAGCCCGAATGCTCTACGCCGCCGTACTTTCTGAGCTCCAGATACCACCAGTAATCCTGCTCGTCCATGCCGAGTTTCTTTATCTTGTTCAGCAGCACGTCGTGGCGTTCTTCGCGCTGGCTGCCGCCCACTATCTCGCCTATGCCGGGAACCAGAAGGTCGCAGGCGGCGACCGTCTTGCCGTCTTCGTTCTCCCTCATGTAGAAGGCCTTTATCGCGGAAGGATAGTTTGTAAGGAAGACGGGAGCCTTATAGACTTCCTCGGTCAGATACTTTTCGTGCTCGGACTGCAGGTCCATGCCCCAGCCCGTGACGGGATACTCGAACGAGCGTCCGCCCTCGGCGGCTTTTTCGAGTATTCCGATGGCCTCGGTATAGCTGAGGCGCACAAACTTGCTGTTTACGACGTTATTCAGCCTTTCGACGAGACCCTTGTCCACAAAGCTGTTGAAGAAGGCCATCTCTTCGGGGCAGTACTCCATGGTGTAGCTTATGATGTACTTGACCATGTCTTCTATTGTGTCCATGGTTTTTGCGAGGTCGCAGAAAGCCATCTCGGGCTCTATCATCCAGAATTCCGAGGCATGACGCGCGGTGTTGGAGTTTTCCGCGCGGAAAGTGGGCCCGAAGGTGTAGGTGTTCTTAAAGGCAAGGGCGAAAATTTCCGCCTCTAACTGACCGCTGACCGTAAGGCCGGCCAGTTTTCCGAAGAAGTCTTCCGAGAAATCTACTTCGCCGCTCTCCGTGCGCGGTGGATTGTCTATATCTAAGGTTGTGACCTGGAACATTTCGCCGGCGCCCTCTGCGTCGGAAGTGGTGATGATGGGCGGGTGCGCGTAGATGAAGCCCCTCTCCTGAAAGAACTTGTGTATGGCGTAGGCCGCGACGCTCCTCACGCGAAATACCGCGCTGAAGGTGTTGGTGCGCGGGCGCAGGTGAGCCTGGGTTCTTAAAAATTCGAGGCTGTGACGCTTGTTCTGTATGGGATAATCGACATCGGAGGGAGCCGCGACAGTTATTTCTTCGGCCTTTATCTCGAAGGGCTGCTTCGCCTCGGGGGTGAGGACAAGCCTGCCTTTGACCATGAGGGCTGTCGCCAGCGGAAGTCTGGAGACTTCGTTGAAATTATTTATGTACTCTTCTTCGTAAACTATCTGGACGGACTTAAAGAAGGTGCCGTCGTTGAGCTCTATAAAGCCGAATTTGTTGGATGCTCTGTTGGTTCTGATCCATCCTCCGACTTCTACCGTTTTATCCGCGAAGCTCTGCGGATCTCGAAAAATCATTCTCAGATCTGTCATTTTTCTTTCCTCCTTGATTTGAGTACATAATGGTTGATTATATCATCTGTGGCTCTAATTTCAAGTGTTTGGCGAAGTATTGCAGCTTCGGCTCACGATGCACACGGTGACACACGTGCCCTGACGGGGGAACAAGCCCCCCTGCGGCGCTATAAGGCTTCTCCTTCGCCGGCTCTATAGAAAAACGGCGGGCCCCTCGTATTGACCCGCCGCAATTATGCGAAAAAAGAATTGCCTGTTTGGATTG
>DAONZO010000055.1:0-3062 GCA_035406945.1 Bacillota bacterium
TTCCATGACGCCGAGTTCCGTATCGTAGCAGTAAGAGAAGTTCGCGGGCTGCTCGCAGAGGCGCACAACCTCGCGGGCAAGGGCTTCTCCGCCCTCGCCGCCTTTTGCCCAGACCTCGGACAGGGCCACATTTACACCGAGCTGCCTGCATCTGGCCTCAACCATCTCAAGCTCGGCGGGAGTGTCCGTCGGGAAAGCGTTTATAGCAACCACGCAGGGCAGTCCGTAGACATCCTTTATATTTTCCACATGCTGAAGCAGGTTGGGAAGGCCTTTTTCCAGAGCCGCCAAATCTTCGCTTCCCAAAGCGTCCTTTGCGGCTCCGCCGTGATGCTTCAACGCCCTCACCGTGGCCACAAGCACAACGGCCGAAGGCAGCAGATTCGCCATGCGGCACTTTATGTCCAGGAACTTCTCCGCGCCCAGATCCGCGCCGAAGCCCGCCTCGGTAATGGCGTAGTCTCCTAATTTAAGGGCCAGCTTAGTGGCGGTAACGGAGTTGCAGCCGTGAGCTATATTAGCAAAGGGACCGCCGTGTATGAGGGCCGGCGTATGCTCCAAGGTCTGAACCAGATTGGGCTTAATCGCATCCTTAAGAAGGGCCGCCATCGCGCCCTCGGCCTTAAGGTCATGTGCGGTGACGGGATTTCCGTCGAAGCTGTACGCAACGATTATGCGGCCGAGCCTGGCTTTGAGGTCGCTTATGTCAGAAGCGAGGCAGAGCACGGCCATGATTTCGGAAGCAACGGTTATATCGAAACCGTCTTCCCTGGGAACGCCCTGAGTCTTTCCGCCGAGCCCGTCAACGATCTGGCGCAGCTGGCGATCGTTCATGTCCACGCAGCGCTTCCAGACTATCTGCTTCACATCTATTCCGAGGGAGTTACCCTGCTGCACGTGGTTGTCGAGCATTGCCGCCAAAAGATTGTTTGCGGCTCCTATAGCATGAAAATCGCCCGTAAAGTGGAGGTTTATGTCCTCCATGGGCACGACCTGAGCGTAGCCGCCGCCCGCGGCCCCGCCCTTTATCCCGAAGACGGGCCCAAGAGAGGGCTCGCGCAGGGCCACAACCGCATTTTTGCCAATGCGCCTCATTCCGTCGGCGAGGCCCACGGTCGTAGTGGTCTTGCCCTCGCCTGCGGGTGTGGGCGTTATCGCCGTAACCAGCACCAGGTTGCCGTCCGGCCTGTCCGACGCCTTCATGAGCCTTACAAAGTCTATCTTGGCCTTGTAATTTCCGTAGAGCTCCAGGCAGTCCGCCGGAACCCCGCAAGCCGCGGCGATTTCCGCTATGTGCAGGGGCTCGGCCTCCTGCGCGATCTGTATGTCCGTCTTATACGCCATACCATACCTCTTTCCCGATTTTTATAATTAATATCCTAAATCCTCGTCTATGAGAATCACTTCCGTAAGCATTGCGCGCGCAGGTGCCCAATGCACTGTCAGCACATTGCAAATCCTATGCTCGGACCGGCAATCGTGGCATTTCCCGTCTATCGCGCAGGGCGTGTTCCTATTCAGGCGCTTGGTGTTCATCGGAGCCGCCACGTTTCTTGCCCGCCACAGGGCTTTCTCGAAGGTGGGCTCGATCTTGTTGCACCCCACCACAAAGAAGAGCCTCTTGTGACCGAAGCAGGTGGACCCCACGCGGTTTCCGGTGCCGTCTATGTTTATGACCTCACCCGTCTCCGCAAGACCGTTTACAGATGTCAGGTAACTTTCGCTGGTCGCGGCCTTGACCCTCATCTCGTCGGCGTTCGATCCGGGCGGAATATGCCAGTGACTGAACATCTCGTTGTGCGTGCTTAGACTTTCAAAAAGCCCCATCTGCGCCAGGGTCACGGAGCCTCCGAAGCTCACCGTGGTATTGTCTATCTCTTTGTTAAGGTAGTCCGAAGCATCCTTCGCGTTGGCGAAAACGCTCACCTTAAAACCTCTGTCCTCCAGAGCATTTTTTGTCTTTGTAAAATCCATGTCGTCCTCCTTATAGCAAACATATGCGCACAGCGCAAAAACAAAAGCAAAGCTATATGATTATAGCATAAAGACAATAAAAAGCGAATAAGATAGCAAAGGTGACATAGATCTAAAAATGGTGTATAATTGTTGCGATTTCAATGTGCCCGCAGCGTTTTAAAAGAAACAAAAAAACGGACTATTGACGTTGTTTGGACGAGGTTTCTATATGCCGCGCACATTTCCAAAGTAATTTCGCCTTTTTATTACGAAAATATTAACAGAGGATATGCAAGACAGGGTCTATATACTCGGAACAAGAGGATCGGTGCCGGTAAGCGGCAGAGAGTTCATTAAATACGGAGGAGCAAGCACCTGCGTGGTGCTGAGGCTTGCGGGCGAAACCCTCGTGCTCGACGCGGGCAGCGGCATGCTGAGGCTTCCGGGCTATTTACGGGAGGGAGACAAAAACATTTGCCTGCTTCTTTCTCATTCTCACGCAGACCACATCATAGGCCTCCCCATGTGCCCCTGCAGCCTGGATTCCTCTTTCAGCTACGATATCTACCTCAAGACCAGAGAGCAGCTCGGCCCCAAGGAACAGTTGGGCACCCTGCTGCAGCTTCCAATCTGGCCGGTGGGCCCGGACGAGCTTCCCGCCTCATTTAATTTCCACGAACTTAAAGACATTTTCACACTTGGAGAAATAGAAGTCCGCACGATGGAAGGAGACCACCCCGGAGGCTGCTCGCTCATGAGGCTGAGCGGAAACGGGAAAATCGTGGTCTTCGCCACCGACAGCGTAATAAACGACGGCAACATAGAGCCCTTTACGGCCTTCGCCAAAGGCTGCGACCTGCTGATGATAGACGGGCAGTACAGTCAGGAGGAATTCGACGGACATCCCAACTTCGGTCACAACAGCTATAGTCAGGCCGCCCTTATAGGAAGGCTTGTGGACGCAAAAAAGACCCTCATCATACATCACAGCAGCTTCGCGACGGACGAGCAGTTGGACGCCGCAGGCCGCGAAGTACTTGCGATAAACCCGCGCTGCGAATTCGCCAGAGAAGGTCAGGAGGTGGCAATTTGAACAAAGCACACAT
>DAONZO010000055.1:3072-7122 GCA_035406945.1 Bacillota bacterium
AAAGTTCCTGGACATCTGCCTTGCGATAAGTTCGGAAAGAGATCGCGAATCCCTGCTGTCCGCGATTTTGGATACGGCGATGGAGCTCAACCGCTGCGACGCGGGCACCCTCTATCTTTTGGAAGACGACGGGCTGCACTTCTGCCGCATGGTCACAAAATCGCAAAACGTACGCCAGGGCGGTCACGACGCGCCCATAAGCCTGCCTCCGGTTCCTCTTCAGGATAACTACATTGCGGCCTATGCGGTCATGCACGGCTGCAGCGTAAGGATAGACGACGTAAGAGCCGACAATCGCTTCGATTTCTCCGGAGCAAGGCGCTACGACGACATGACGGGCTACTACACCGGCACCATGCTGGCCGTTCCGCTGCGCAACGACAAAGGCGAAATAATAGGAGCGCTCCAGCTCATAAACGCCCTGGACGAAGACGGCGAAATCGCGCCCTTCGACCCCGACATGCAGGATATAAGCGAGGCGGCGGCCTCGCTTGCGGCCATAAGCCTCACCAACATGCAGTATACCGAGCAGATCAAGCAGCTGCTCAACTCTCTGGTGAGCGCCCTTTCCACGGCCATAGACGAACGCACGCCCTACAACGCAAACCACACAAGGAATATGGTGCGCTACGCGGAACGCTTTTTAGACAGGCTCTCCGAAGAAAATCACCCCCTCGCATTCGGCGAGAGCAAGCGCGCCGCCTTTATAATGAGCGTGTGGCTGCACGACGTGGGCAAGCTGGTGGTGCCTTTGGATGTCATGGACAAGAACAGCCGCCTCGGCCCGGCCCTCGATAAAATACGGGAGCGCTTCCGCGTAATAGGACTGCTCGCCCGCCTCGAAGCCGCCCGCGGCCGCTGCTCCGAAGAAGAAGCGGAGGCGAAGATCTCCGAGCTTGCCGCGGACATGAGCTTTATAGAGAGCGTCAACAACAAAGGCTTTATGCCCGACGAAGACTTGGCCAAAGTGGACGCTTTGGCGGCAAAGAGCTTTACGGACGAAGAAGGCAGCGAAAGGCCCTTCCTGCTTCCCGAAGAACTCGTCTGCCTCAAGATAAGAAAGGGAACCCTCAGCGAAGAAGAACGAAGGATAATGGAAAGCCACGTCCTTATAACGAGCCGCATTCTGGAGAAAGTCTATTTCCCCAAGAGCTACGCGAAGGTTGCCGAATGGGCCTCCGCCCACCACGAGCTCCTCAACGGAAAAGGTTATCCCCGCGGGCTTAAAGCCGAGGACATACCCTTCGAAGTGAGGCTGCTTACCGTGCTCGACGTCTTCGACGCGCTCACGGCCAGAGACCGCCCGTATAAACCCCCCATGCCTGCCGAAAAAGCCTTTGCAATACTGCACGATATGGCAAAAGACGGCGGCATAGATGAAGATATACTTAAACTGTTTGAAGAGAGCAAAGCTTGGGAGGAAAAAGATGCGTAAGCTGATAGTAAGATGTATTGCCGTACTGCTCGCCCTGACCATGGTTGCATCCGCATTTGCGGCCGAGTCCAAGGGCAGCGCCTCTACCCTGAGGCTCGAAAAGACCGAGGGCACAGTAAACATTAGCAAGGCAAGCGGCAGCCCCGTAAGCATAAGAAAAGGCATGCGCCTATACGACGGTTACAACATAAAGACCGGTCCGGCAAGCAAGGCCTACATAAGCCTCGACGGAAGCAAGGCCATTATGCTGGACTCCTCCACTTCCGTCAGCATAAGAAAGTCCGGCAAAAAGCTGGAGATAATGCTTCACTCCGGCACCGTGCTCGTAAACGTCAAAGACAAGATGGGCGAGGACGGAGAACTGAACATAAGGACTATGAATTCCGTAACCGGAGTCAGAGGCACCATAGCTCAGATAACCTACATAAACCGGACCGGAAACACGGAAATATACCTGTTTGAAGGCGAAACCGAAGGAATCTACCTTGCACCGGACGGAAGCTGGTACTCGCTGACCCTTAGGGAGGGTCTCTGGACGGCCTCCGGCACGGGAGCCCCCGTTCCCGGAAGCAATATAAGAGGCTGGGTCTTCGAAGACGGCATGTGGTACTACAAGGAAGCCGACAGCGAGGATAAACCCCAGACCGCCTGGATACCCGGCGTAGGCTGGGTCGATTTAGGGCGCAGCTCCACCGACGAGAGCGCCTGGCCCTTCAGATTCGGGGATCTTGCACCCGCCGTGCGGGAAGAGATAATAAACGACCCCGGCATGCTTGAGCGCGGGCGTCGGTATCCCGAGCTCTACCCCGAGCTTTTGGAGGAAAACGTAGAGGAAAGCCTCGAGAAAGCCACGGAGGAAAGGCTCAAAGATGAAGAAGAAGCCCGGGAATTGGCGGAGGCCATAGAAAAGAGACGGCCGAAGCCCCGCAGAAACAATCTCTTCGATGAGGACAGATTCGCGGCCGGACCCGTAAAGTACAGGGTAAGGTTCATGCCCGGATACGCGGGGGCACCGGCTCTGATCGCGGTTCAGATGTACGAGCCGGGAGAAGCGATAGCCTACCCGGCCGACCCCGCAAGAAACTACTACACCTTTAATGCCTGGGACCTCCCGGCGCCGCAGAACATGCCGGCGAACAACCTCGACATAACCGCGCAGTGGACGCCCATAACCTATACCCTTACGTTCGACCCCAGTGGAGGAGGCGGCGCAATGGGCAATCAAACCTTTACCGCCGAAGACGTCGGCAACATCAACGCGAACACATTTTTACCCCCCGATGCCAACAAGGCTTTTACCGGCTGGAGCGACTCGGCGTTCGGCGCTGTCGTATATAAAGACCAGGCGCCCCTCCCCTCAATAAACAAGGACGCCATTGCTGCGCCGGCCTACACCCTCGGTCTGTTCGCGCATTGGAGCAATGTGAAGAGACTTGGCTTCACATTCGCGGGAATAGCAGGTCCAAACTATGTGAACAGCACGGAAGCGGACAATGTAGTTATAGTGTCTCCGAACCCCGTATACGACTTCAGCGTACTCGTTGCCTACGACGACACGGTCGACCCGAATAACATCACGTTTAACTTCATATATCCGGCAGTACAACCGGCCAACGTAAACGTCACTCTTAACGGTGCAGCTTATGCGAATGTTTATGACGCCGCGACCGGCGAATTGTCCATCGTCGTTCCCGTCGCCACCATTTCGGGTGCCGTAGTTCCGCTGGAATTCACTTTCAATGCTAACTAATGCCGTGTACGTATAGGGAAGCACAGCTCATATTACCTTAGCTACCGGCGCTTAAGCTTCAGCGACATGAAAAACAAAGCCTTAAAAAAGATAATCGTCTCCGCCCTCGCGGCCGCGGCTCTCGCCGCGGCCTGCCTGCTCGGTCTGTTGGACAGAGCCGACAGCGTATTCTCCGACCGCCTGTATAACAGACCGGAGGCCGGCGACGGAGAAATAGTCATAATAGGCATGGACCAGGCGGCTCTGGACGAATTCGGCCCCATGCCCTGGCCTCGCGACATAATGGCCGACGCCATAGCCTTCCTGAACGCGGACGAAAATAGTCGCCCCGCGGTCATAGGCGTGGACGTGCTGTATGTGGGAAAAAGCGCCGACGAATACGCGGACATGCTCCTTGCCGAAGCCTGCGCGGAAGGCGGAAACGTCGTGCTCGCTGCGGCCGCGAGTTTCGGCAGCGAACTCGTCGCAGGAGACAGCGGCTTCTACATGGACACCCGCGCTATTTTAGCCTGGGACGCCCCCTTCGAAGAACTCGCCGCCGTCACGGAAACGGGTCATATCAACGCCATGGCGGACAACGACGCCATAATGCGCCACGCCCTGTACAGCATAGACGTTCCGGGCGCGGGAAGCGTAAAACCCTTCGCAAGGGTGGTATACGAAGCCTACTGCAGGCACAGGGGAGAAAAGCCCAAGGCCGAGCCGGATACGACGGGAGGCTTTTTCTACCTGCCCTATTCCGCCGCCCACGGAGCCTTCTACGACGGGGTCTCCGTAGCCGACCTTTACTACGGAGAGGTGGAGACCGACTACTTCGCAGACAAGATAGTGCTCATAGGCCCCTACGCCGCGGGCATGCAGGACG
>DAONZO010000056.1:0-6847 GCA_035406945.1 Bacillota bacterium
CCTCATTATCCGAACCTCCCTGTTATATAGTCTTCCGTGCGCTTGTCGCGCGGCTGAGAAAAGAGTTTTTCCGTATCGTCGTATTCTATCAGTTCTCCCAAGAGGAAGAACGCCGTCTTGTCCGAGATACGCGCGGCCTGCTGCATGTTATGTGTTACCGTTATTATAGTATAATTCTTGGCAAGTTCAACAGCAAGATCTTCTACCTTTGCCGTCGAAATCGGGTCGAGGGCGCTGGTGGGCTCGTCCATGAGAAGCACCTGAGGCTCCACGGCCAGGGCTCTTGCTATGCAAAGCCTCTGCTGCTGACCGCCCGAAAGACCTAGGGCCGACTTTTTAAGCCTGTCCTTTACCTCGTCCCAAAGCGCGGCCCCTCTTAAGCTCTTTTCGACTATATCGTCCAGCGCCGCCTTCGAGCGCGTACCGTGAGTCCTCGGTCCGTAGGCAACATTGTCGTAAACGCTCATGGCGAAAGGATTGGGCTTTTGAAACACCATTCCCACACTGCGCCTGAGATCGCTTATATCCACGCCGGGGGCAAAGATATTCTTGTCGCGATACAGCACCTCTCCGCTTATGGTGACGCCCGGAATAAGGTCGTTCATGCGGTTTAGAGTTTTAAGAAAAGTTGATTTCCCGCAGCCCGAAGGCCCTATAAGCGCGGTTACGCTATTCTCGGGAATATTTATATTGACATCCTTAAGTGCCTGCACACCCGAATACCAAAGGTTCAGGTCGGAGACCTTAATTACATCGCTCATTCGTCTCTCCTTTTTTTGAAGCGGTGTCCTACTTCGGAAGCCGCAAAATTTATAATAAGGGTGAGAATCATCAATATGGCGGCTATCGCGAAAGCCACATTGAGACCTCCCCACTCCTTCGCATACATATAAAGGGCAACGGTCATGGTTGCGCCGGGGCTGAAAAGCCCTTTAAAGAAACTGTTGAGTTCGTGCGCCAAGCCGGCGGTAAAAAGCAGGGCGGCAGACTCTCCCAATATGCGCCCGACGGACAATATGCAGCCCGTCACTATGCCGTCTATGCTGCACGGAAGCACTATGGTGCGTATGACGCGCCACTTTCCGGCGCCCAGTCCGAACGCGCCTTCCCTGTAGCTCTGCGGAACGGTTTTAAGGCTCTCCTGAGCTGTTCGCATTATAGTCGGCAGGGTCATTATCACCAGGGTCATAGCTCCGGCGATAAGCGAGGTCTTAAGACCCATGAAGTTCACGAAAATCAACATGCCCACCAGGCCGTATATTATAGAGGGTATGCCGGACAGGGTTTCGGTAGCATATTCTATTATACCGACCAGACGCTTGTTTGTCGCGTATTCGTTGAGATACACGGCGGCTCCCACACCTAAGGGAAGCACCAATACCAGCGTGGCAATTATTATATAAAGCGTGTTGAGCAAATCCGGCAATATGCCTATGCTTTCATTTATATAACTGGGTTTGGTGGACAGCAGCTTCCACGTTATGTTGGGAACGCCTTTGATGATGACATAACCCACTATACATGTAACCATTGCTGTCGTAAAAGCCGCGGCCCCGTACATGAGGCCTCTCATAATCAACTCATATCTTTTTCGGCTTTTTTTAATCTTTGTCGAATCCATATCAATCCTTCTTGCGGTTCTTAATAAAGTAATTGAGAGCCGCATTTATAAGCATGATGAAAAAGAACAGAACCAAAGCTATGGAAAACAGCGCCTGACGCTGCAAGCCCGAAGAATACGACATTTCGCTTGCCACAGCCGTGGTCAGGAAGCGCACGCTACCTAAAATCTCCGGCATGTTCGGCGCATTTCCGGAGACCATCATCACAGCCATCGCTTCTCCTATAGCTCTTCCGACCCCGAGTACAACGGCGGCCGCTATTCCGCTTCTTGCAGCCGGAACGCTCACCCTGAAGTAAGTTTCTATAGGGCTTGCTCCGAGGGCAAGAGAAGCGTCCTCGTACTCTTGTGGAACCGCGTCGAGAGCGGTGACTGAAACCTTTATTATGCTGGGAAGTATCATTATCGCGAGCACTATCATGGCTGCGAAAAGGCTCGCTCCGTCGGGAATCTTAAAGGTCTTCCTTATAGTCGGAACAAGCACTATCATGCCGACGAAGCCGTAGACGACGGACGGTATTCCGGCCAAAAGATCCACAGCGTTTCCTAAAGTCTTCTTTACCTTAGGCTTCGCAATCTTCGATATGTAGACGGCGGTAAAAAATCCGACGGGCATGCCGAGTACCAAAGCTCCGGCAGTGCCGTATACGGAACTAAGTATAAAGGGAAGTATGCCGTATTTGGGTTCCGAGGCCGTGGAGGCCCAGACCTTGCCGAACAGAAAGTCCGCAAGGCCTATCTCGCGGATGGCCGGTATGCCGGCCGCCACAAGATAGGCCGTTATGACGAGGACACTTCCGACGCTTACAAGGCCGAGCACAAGGAATATCACCTCGACCAGCTTTTCAAGCATCTTCTTTTCGTCAATTCTTTTGAGCATGGTTATTTGGCGGGTACTACTCCGGCGCCCTTGATTATTTCGGACGCTTCGCTGGAAGTGATGTACTTGAAGAAGGCGGCAGCTGCATCAGAGAGCTTGGTATCCTTCTTGGTAACGAGCACAAAGGGCCTCTGTATTACGTAGCTTCCGTCCTTAACGGTCGCTTCGCTGGGGGAAACTCCGCCCACGTTGAGCACCTTGACGCCCTCTCTTACAGAGGCGAGAGACGCATAACCTATGGCGTCGGGGTTCTGCGAGACGGCAGTGATTACGTCGCCCGTGCTTGTCAATTCCTGACGATACTGGCAGGCGTCCTTGGTCTTGGTTATAGACTCAAAGCCGTCGCGAGTACCACTACCGGCCTCACGGCCTATGAGCACGATTGTCGCATCGTTCCCGCCGACTTCGCTCCAGTTGGTGATCTCTCCCGTATACATCGCCGTTATCTGCTCGATGGTGAGGTCGGAAACGGGGTTGTCGGGGCTTACGATTATGGCGATGCCGTCATAAGCGAGTATGGTTCCCTCGAGTCCCAAATTCTTTTCCTCTTCCTTGAGCGCACGGCTGGAAAGTCCTATGTCGCAGCGACCTTCCGCCACCGCGGTTATACCGCTTCCGGAACCGGTCGGGTTGTAGGTAAAGCTGATATCCTTGTTGGCATTGGTGAATGCTTCACCCAGCGCACCTATAACCTTTTCCATGGATGTGGAACCGTCCGTAGTTACTGTCTGGGGTTCTTTTTCTCCGCATCCGGCAAGCGCGCCCAGCGCGAGCATGGCAACCACCATTACCGCGATCAACCTTATCCATTTTGTTTTCATTGTTGTTTATCCTCCTTTTGGATTGCTTCGCATTTTAATTCCATTATTTTGCGACTTTATGATACGGTAGAATTGTAAAGCCCAAAAGCGTCCGAATGTTAAATCCATGTAAAATGCCGGGCGGAGGCATAAACAAAACCCCTTTCGTTAGAGCGCTGTCCGACAAAAGGGGTTAATCTCATAAAGGAGCGCTTTCCGAGAGACTAAAGCTCCTCTCCTGTAATTTTTCTTGCCCTGAGAGGAATTAGGATGTACTTATACAGCATTGCCGCGGCAACGCAGAGGGTTAAAACTTCGGAGACGGTAAGGACGTACCATATGAATTCGCCCCCTATGAATTGTCTGTATATAAACATTACGATGCTTATGCATACAGGGGTGCGCAGCAGGGAGACGCTTATGGCAGGCAGCCCCTTTCCCATGCTTGCGAAGAAGGTGATTATAAGCACGTTCATGCCCAGGAACGCAAAGGCCGTGGAGTATTTGGCAAATGCTCCTTGCGCGGCGATATACGTATCCGAGCCGCTTTCCAAAAACAGTCCTATTAAAGGCCCGGAACAGACATTGGCCGCCACCGCAAAAACCGCGCCTGTTAACACTATGGAGAACATTCCTCCTAAAAAGCTGTTTCTGACACTTTTGAGTTTTCCACCGCCGAAATCGTAGCTGAACAGGGGGGACAGCCCCTGTGCAACACCGCCCATGGTGGCCTGAACAAATATGGCTATGTTCGATATTGCGGTGTAAAAAACGACGCCGTCCTGCCCCATCGTGTCTAAAAGCGTGCGGTTAAAGAGAAATATAGTATAGCCCGCGGAAAGCTCCGTTATGGCGTCACCCACGCCCAGGGGCAGTACGGACTTAAGCTCGCGAAAATCCATGTGGCGCAGCAGGCGCAGCCGGCCTCTTTTGCGCGCAAAATGCGTAAGAAGGAAAACTGTGCTCGCTATCTGGGCTATGCCGCTTGCGAACCCCGCACCGAAGACCCCCATGCCCAGACGCGCCACGAAGAGGAAACCGAGCGCTACGTTGATAAAGGCTGTCAAAAAGACGGATAGAGCGGAAAGATGAGGAAAGCCGTCTACTCTTATCAGCACCTCGAGCTGATAGGTGGTCATAAAGAAGACCCCGAAGGGAACGAGTATCCTCAGATAGTCGGCGACATACGGTGCGGCAATTTCGCTTGGGCCAAGCAGAGCGACTACGGACGTGAGAAAGAGGGAAAGCAGCAATACATATATAAAGCCGCATATTACGAGGCCGAAAAAACCGCTGCTTAATATCTCGTTCGCCTTGGCGTAATCACCGCTTCCCAGATTAAAGCCCACCTTTGCCTGAGTTCCTATGCTGAACAGCATGGAAACAGCAAAAAACGTGGCCATTACGGGCATGGATATGTTTATTGCGCTGAATTCCGTTTCCCCCACATAGTTGGCGACAAGATAACCGTTAAATATGGTGTACAGGGCAAAGGCCCACATGGAAAGGACAGAGGGCAGTGTAAATTTTAAAAAGCGTTTCATTTTGGTTTCCTAAAATCAGCTTGCGCCGGCGAAATCAGCCCTGCCGGCGCGTTTCTTTAAGCGTGCGCAATATCGGTATAATCCGATATCTCCCGGCTTATTGTGCAAAGATCCGAAAGCCCGAGACCGTGTATGTCCGAATTTCCGCTCAACCTTGCAAAGGTCCTGAGTTCCTCCGCGGAGCAGAGCAGATAATTGGCAAGCCTTTTTGCCGCGGCATCCGGATCGAGGCGTTTTCTGAGCTCGGGATCCTGGGTAGCCACGCCGACCGGACACAGGCCGCTGCCGCATATGCGGTACTGCTGACAGGCCGCGGCGACCATGGCCGCTGAAGCTATTGCGACCGCGTCGGCTCCCATAGCTATGGCTTTTGCAAAATCGGACGACACCCTGAGTCCTCCGGTTATGACCAGTTCTATGTCCGAGCCTGCCGAATCGAGGAACTTCCTCGCCCTGTGAAGAGCATATACGGTGGGAACGCTCGTCGAATCTCTGATTATGGCGGGCGAAGCCCCGGTGGCGCCGCCCCGTCCGTCTATGGTCACGAAATCCGCGCCGGAATACAGCACTACGGCGAGGTCCTGCTCTATGCGGCCCGCGGCTATCTTGATCCCTATGGGCCTGCCGCCGCTCCTTTGCCTGAGCTCGGAAACGAGAGCCTTTAGGTCTTCTTTCCCGTTTATTCCGGGAAAGCGCGAAGGGCTGATTATATCCCGGCCCATGGGCTTATTGCGTATCGCCGCTATCTCCTCCGTGACCTTGCCCGCGGGCAGGTGTCCGCCCATACCCGGCTTGGTGCCCTGACCTATCTTAATCTCTATGGCGTCGGAGTTCATTAAATTTTCATCGGTGACGCTGTATAGGTTCGGTACGTATTCGAAGATGTACTTATGCGCGGCCGCCATCTCCTCCGGCAGAATTCCGCCTTCTCCGCTGCACATCGCCGTTTTGGCTATGGCGCTGCCCTTTGCCAGAGCTATCTTGGTCTCCTTTGAAAGAGCTCCGAAGGACATGTGAGAAATGTAGACCGGTATTTCCAAAAGCATGGGCTTTGCGGCGTGTTTTCCTATTACGGTATTCAGCGAAACTTCGGCGTGCTCGTCCAAGGGCATGGGGTCGAGCTGAGCGCCCAGCACGAGTATGTCGTCCCAGCCGGGCATGGGCATCAGGGTGCCCATGGCCTCTATGGAAGATTTACCGCTCACCGCCATATCGTGTATGGTCTTCATATGGCGGTATTCGCTGTCCGCTTTTTTGGTATCCGCCGGATAGTCCAAAGAAGGCGACGCTTCCGAAGCGCTTACGGGTCCGGACTTCGGAGCCTCCACGGGAACGAACCTGTCCAAAGGCTGTTTGCATACAGGGCATTCCAAGAGCGAAGAAAGGGGCCTGCCCTCTTTTTCTTCGTCGAATATATGGGCGCAGACGGTGCATCTATAAACCATGTTGATTTCTCCTTCCAAAACACTTGCTGTGAATAATGCGGCGTACACGCCTGCTTTGTATTATACACCATCAGCGCTCCCGAGGCGAAAGGCTTTTTTGTTTACGTTACGCAGGGATTTTGACACGAATTCAGAAGACAGAAGAAATCCCGGCCGGTTTAAGCCGATCCGGGACTTCTTCTATATATATTGCACGCGGAGGCCGCGTAAGAGGCGTTTTACAAAGCTGCCCGGGTACCGCTATTTCCCCAAAGCCTTGTAAAGAAAAGTGACTGTCTGGGCGCGGGTGCATTCGCTGTCGGGGCTGAAGTTCGAAGCGGAAGTTCCGGCGGTAATGCCGTTTTCAAAGGCCCACAGGACGGCACCGTAATAATAGCTGCCCGCGGCGACATCGCCAAAGGGCATATTGCCGGATTCGGGAGCCGGAGAACCGAGGGCCTTCCAAAGGAAGGTGATGACCTGAGCGCGGGTGCATTTCTCGTCGGGGCCGAAGCTCGAAGCGGAGATGCCTGCGGTAAAGCCGTTTTCAAAGGCCCACATAACAGCGTCGTAATAAT
>DAONZO010000057.1:0-6833 GCA_035406945.1 Bacillota bacterium
GCTGCCCGCCGCATCTGCCGCACCCGAGGGCCCGCTTGTGACCACCGAATGGCTTGAGGCCAATCTGGGCGACCCGTCGCTTCGCCTGATCGAAGTCAGCGTCAATCCCGGCGTTTATGAGCGCGGCCACATCCCCCGTTCCGGCCAGACCGAACTGATAGACGGGATATATCCAGCGCTTTATTGTTCCCGCTATCTGCTCTCCGTTTGCCACAATGCTGTTCATTATCGCGTCCATTTTGAAATACACGAAGTAATACAGACCTAAAAAGCCCAGAGTGAGCACCATGGTGGCCAGGTTCTTTCTGCGCATTTTAGACGCGGCCCCGGCGACGAGCCAGCCCAAAAGACTGCTTAGAGCCAAGACCAGCAAAGAACTCAGAAGAAGCAGCAATATGCCGAATACCAATGTTCGGCCGCTAAAGCCCTTCTCTATAAGATAGCAGAGCACGGCGGGCGCGAATACCATCAGTTCGAACAGCAGACTCATAAGCCATACCGATATCATCCTCGTAAAAAGTATCATGCCCGGCGGTATCGGCAAGGAGAGCATAAGGTCGTTGTCCTTTGCCCCGAAAATAGCGCTGTAACTCATGAAAACGCTTCCCATTATGCCTACGGCAATGGTCATAAGAGCCATAAAGGCGAAGTAGAACCAGTCCAGACCCGCGGCTATAAAGGGCTTGCACATGGTTGCCGCTATGCCGAAAAACGCGGTGGACATGGACAGAAAGAAGAATCCGAAGAGAACGACGTAGCCGACCAAAGCGACCCCGCTTCTGCGCGTTCCGTCTTTGCGGTTTATGTAGAGAAAGGAAAGCAGCGAAAGCAGCTGCTTTTTCATAAGAGCCCTAAACATGATTTGCGTCTCCCTCTTCCTCCAACTCCAGAAATACGCTCTCCAAAGACTCGTCGCCTTTGACCTCTTCCATGGAACCGTACTTAACAAGCGCGCCCTGCCTTATAATCGCCACTTTATCGCAGAGCTTCTCCGCGACCTCGAGCACATGGGTGCTGAAGAAAATGGCTCCTCCCTCGTCGCAGATTTCGCGCATTATCTCCTTTAGGCTGTGCGAGGCCCTGGGGTCGAGACCCACAAAGGGCTCGTCCATAAGCATCAGCTTAGGCTTATGCAAAAGTGCTGAGACGAGCGCCAGTTTCTGCTTCATTCCGTGGGAATACGAAGATATGCCCTGGCCTAAATTCTCCGCGATGCCAAACTCGCCGGCGTACTTATCTATGGCCCTGCGGCGTTCCTCCGTAGAGACGCCGAAGACGTCCGCCACGAAGTTAAGATACTGTACGCCGGTCATGTATTCGTAAAGATCCGGATTGTCCGGAAGATAGGCCATAATTCGCTTGCATTCCAAAGGCTCGGTCTTGATGGACTTTCCGTCAACAAATATTTCGCCTTCCTCGAAGCGCAGTATGCCGGCGGCGGCGCGCAGGGTCGTGGTCTTGCCCGCGCCGTTATGACCTATAAAACCGCATATTTCGCCCGGAGCAATGCGCAGATTAAGGTCGTCTACGGCCTTCTTTTCGCCGTAGCTCTTGCTGAGATTTTCAATTCTGAGCATAATTGCCTCTCTTAAAGATTTATCGTTATTCTATATTCAATTATATCGTTTCATCTAAGGTGTCGGAAACGTACTTGCCGTTCTTTTTTCGTTGCTTTACGCATTCGGTCAGCAGATACTCTATCTGTCCGTTTACGGAGCGGAAATCGTCCGTAGCCCAGGCGGCAAGCGCGTTATATAGCTTAGGCGAGAGCCTCAGCGGCACCTGTTTCTTTACCTCGGCCATTTTCAATTCCTTTTCTTAATACAGGCTTCCGGAGTTCACAACCGGCTGCGCATCCCTGTTGCCGCAGAGCACGACGAGCAGATTCGACACCATGGCGGCCTTGCGTTCGTCGTCCAGATTTACGGTACCGTTAGCGTCCAGACGCTCAAGCGCCATCTCGACCATGCCTACCGCGCCGTCGACTATCATCTTGCGGGCGTCTATGATCGCCGATGCCTGCTGACGCTGAAGCATCACGGCCGCAATCTCCGGAGCGTAGGCCAGGTAGGTTATGCGAGCATCTATTATCTCTATGCCGGCCTCGTGCACCTTGCTCTGAATCTTCTCTTTTATGCGCCTCGCGACAACCTCGCTGGAGCCGCGCAGGCTGCCCTCGTCCGGCTGCCCGTCACCCGTTGTATCCACGTTGGGCGCCACGTCGTAGGGATAAATGCGGACTATGTCTCTTAAGGCGCTGTCGCACTGAAGCGAAAGGTATTCCTTGTAGTTATCCACGTTAAAGACGGCCATGGCGGTATCGCGTACGCGCCATATTACCGCTATGGCTATCTCCACGGGATTTCCGAGGCAGTCGTTTATCTTCTGGCGGGCATTGTTGAGGGTCATGACCTTAAGCGAAATCTTCTTGCTTATGAGAGAGCTCGTTCCGCCCGCCGCTACCGCGGCTTTAATGACCTCGTTATCGACGTTCTTTACGTCGCCGCTCTGAGAGAGCTTGGTCGTGGCCGCGGGGTTGACCGCCACGCAGAAGGGATTGACCCAGTAGAAGCCTTCTTCCCTAAGCGTGCCCTTGTAAACGCCGAAGAGAGTAAGGACCAGAGCCTCCTGGGGCCTGATCACTTTGAATCCGGGCAGCAGAATCCAGCCTAAGGCGAGCCAGGCAATGGCCGGAATCAGGAGAAAAAGACCCGTTTTGTCCCCGCCCTCCACCATGTTTCCTCCGAATATCAGAGCAACTATGGCCGCAATAAACAGCACGATTACCAGAGTAAGCATGCCCATTCCGTTCTTTTTAGTGGTTAAAATTTTCTCCGTCATGGTTTTTTCCTCCCATTAAATGTTCATTCTTGACGAATACCTGATTTTTTTTGAGATATTTATGATATCATTATAATATCACAAATATTTTCGCTGTCAAGATGTTTTTGCAACAAAAATGTAATAAAAACGCAACGAAAACGCAAACAAAAACGCGGCGGAAGCCTTGGAACGAGTGTTGATTGTCTTTTTTTATATGGTATAATATGAGTGGCATATTATGTGTACATTCTATTTAACGAGGTGCTTGCGGTGAAAGAACACACGGCGGCTAAAAAAATAAAATCCGGCAGGGGCGCATCCATAAGCTTCGCACTGTTTATACTTTTGATTTGTGCCGTGGTGGGTTCGGTCGTGCTCGGTGCCGCGACGGCATCGGCGGGCAGGCTGAGCAAATTGGCGGAAAGCGACAAGCGTTATTACAGCGTCAATTCGGCCGCGGAGCTGATAGTAAAAGCCCTGGACGGCGAGGAAGTTACGATAAGCGGTGATAAAACAACAGTAAGCACCACTATCGTCACTTACAAGATCGACGACGGAAGCGTGGTGTCGCAAAGCGGTCCCACATCGGAAAGCACATTCGATAATTTTAAGATTCGGCAGTACGAAGACGAAAACACTCTGCTGCTTCGAATGACAAGAAGGCGCGTGTTTAAAGATGTTGCCACGGAAGAAGGCTATTTCTGGAGTCCCGGCTACGACCCCGATGTCGGAGCCGAAAACCCCGGCATTCTTGCCAATATTGAATTTGAGCTCTCGCCCGAAAAACCCGGAAGCGATCTCTCCGATTCAAAGGTGGCAATAGAAGCGGAAATAACAACGGACGGCCGCCTTCATCTCATTCTTGAAAACAGCACGAGTGCGGCAAACGCGCCGGTCTATACCATTGAACTCTTCTTCACACCGGCCTTCAATACAAGCGAAATCATCAAAAGCTCGAACACGGAAATAGAAACAAGCACGAACGGAGACCCGGCCACAACGATTACCGAAACCACAACAGTTACCGAGATCCTTACTAAGACCACAACGGTTTCGTGGAGCCTGAGCGAAATAAAGAAAGGCGAATAACGAATGAAAAACACAGTAAGAAAAATCAGTAAAGCTGTAAAACTCAAGATTTCCAGCCGCAGAGGGGAATCGCTTACGGAAGTTCTGGTGGCTCTTCTTATAGCGAGCCTTGCAATGGCCATGCTGGCCGGAATGATACAGGCTTCCGTCAAAATCACAGGTTCGGCGGAAAGCAAAATGCAGGAATATTACACTGTGAGCAATGCGCTGGCGATTAAAGACACGGATCCGGAAGCTACCTACTCCGAAGGTACAATCGGCCTGAAATATAAAAACGGCTCTCCGGTGAGATTGATTCCGAATTCAAACAGCATAGAAGTCTTTTATTTTATAAAAAATTTCAGCGAAACAGATTTGCTATCATATAAGAGGAAATAGGCGTGAGAATATTTACCAAACTCAAAAAGCGCGGGGGCTTCAGCCTTACCGAACTGCTCATAAGCGTGCTGATACTTGCACTCGTAAGCGCGGTAGTGGCCACCGGCGTACCCGCGGCCGTAGGTGCCTTTAAAAAAGTTGTGGAAAAGGCCAACGCTCAGCTTCTGCTCACGACCGCCACACATGCGCTCAGAAACGAGCTCGACATGGCCTCGGACGTCGAGGTGAGTCCCGACGGACTTACGATCAGCTTTATCAGCAACAAAAACTACGAGCGCGAGATAACTTCCGGCTCGGAAGGCATACAGGTACGCTATACGAACGGCGGTTCCTACGCGAACCTCGTCTCGGAGGAAGCCGCATCCGGGCTCATAGTTCAATTCACCGGCGCCGTATACAATAAAGATGACAGCACCATTACCATAAAGGGTTTGAACGTAACGAACAACGAGGGCACCGTCCTCGCGTCTATCGGAAAATCGGAAGACGAAGAAAAGAAAAAGGAATATACGATAGATGTATTCAGATAGGTTTCCGAAAACGGAGGACTTGAATATGAAGAAAATTCTTGAAAAACTGAAGAAACGTGGAGCCTTTACCCTTGTGGAGGTTTTGATAGCAATCGCGCTCATAGGCATACTCGCTGCGGTCACCTTTATTGCCGTGATTACATATCAGAGAAATATGCAATTCTTGGAGATGAATGAAACCGCCAAGGAGCTGTTCATCGCCGCCCAAAATCATCTGAGCATGGCCGAAGGACAAGGTTTCCTCGGCATAACGTATTTCGGAGACGAGGATGACGAAGGCGCTCTCTATCTGCTCGTAAGAGGGAACGATCCCGACGCGCTTAACGACCCAAGCTCCGTACTCAGCCTCATGCTGCCCGCGGGTGCCATAGACGACATCATAAGGACGGGCGGAAACTATATCATACGCTATCAGAAGGAACCCGCCCGCATATTAGACGTCTTTTGTGCGGAGAACAGCGGGAAATTCGCTCACGCACCCAACTTTGATGATACGGAATACGCCGATCTTCTGGAGAAGAGCGACGATACCGAATACCGGAAAAAGTACAATTACCTGAGCATAAACGGCGCTGTGATAGGCTACTACGGCGGAGCCGCGGCCTCTGAAATTCCCGTAGCAGGCACCGTACAAACCCCGTCTTTGAAGGTTGAAAACGGTGATGTGCTTAAGGCCGTTGTTACATGGGGAAAAAGCGATACTTATGAAACGCTGTCCCTGGTTATAAAAGGGCTTATGAGCGGAGCCGAAAAACCCATGGAAATTGATACCTCCCTCGTGACTCCCGACAAAAGCCTCCATTCTTTCAATGTGATACTGGATGATATAAGCAACGCCAACAATCACTTCAGCGACATACTGGGAGACTCCTTTTTACCCGGAGAAGACATAGAAATATACGCAACCGCCCATAATACTCAGGGATTTTCCAATGTCGCAAACAGCGTAAAGATTAAGACAAACAGCCTCTTTGCCTCTGTCGGCGGGACAAGCGCGGAAATAAGCTCCATACGCCACCTCGAAAACTTAGACCCGGCCATATCCTCTCTGAGCGAAGGCCTGGGGATAAACGCCGCCGTTCAAAACAACGACCTGTCTTGGACTGCCTATACGGAAGCCGTAAAGGGAACGGGCTCAGCCGGCGATGTAAGAATCTACGACTACAGCAATGTTGCCGCGGGCGCAACAAAGCCGGGATGCTACATGCCCGTAAGACCTTATTACTCCGCCTCTTGCTACCTTGTCTCTTACAACGGCAATCGCCACACGATAGACGGAATAAAAGTCGATACCACCGGAGATGCCGGTCTGTTCGCTGTGTTGAGCGGGTCTGAAATTAAAGACCTTGAACTCGTCAATTTCCATATAATTTCCTCCGGAGGAAACGCCGGGGCTCTTGCGGGCTCGCTTTCGAGCGCAAGTCTTTCGGAAATATTGGTGCGCAACGACAGAGGCGACGCAAACCTCGAAATAAGCGCGGCAAATTCCGCCGGAGGCCTTGTCGGAGTATTAAATAACTCCGGAGCTTTACACTGCGCGGCCTCCGTCTACGTCGAATCCAAAAACGGAGCGGCCGGCGGCCTCATAGGACGCATCGAGGGTGCCACCGCGGTAAGAGGCTGCTATTCCGGCGGCCACACAAAAGACAGTGAATATCCGGACGATACCGGTTATGATACCGAAGGCAATAAGACTTACGCCGAAGGCCGCTACAATGTGATGGGAAAAACCTTCGCGGGCGGCCTCGTAGGAGATGCCTCAGGCTCTTCAGCCGGTATAACATACTGCTACTCCACCTGCTCCGTGCGCAGCGCAACTCCGGGCGGCTTTATTGGCCATGCCGGAAACGGGACAATAAGCGAATGCTATTCCGCAGGAAAGACTGTCACTTCATCTGTTGCGTCGAGCTTCACCCCCTTTGCAGGCGCTTGGTCAGGCACTCCCCAAAATCAATTCAGCAACAATCAATACCTCCAAGGCATGTCCGACGCCGCAACCGAGAACCTCGATGT